>VGTI01000032.1 GCA_016874735.1 Deltaproteobacteria bacterium | reverse complement strand
CCCATCATCGCCCAGTTACCGGGCGTCATGAGACAGCGGTAGTCTTTGTCATCGCGGCAAAACCGATGCACGCCAGGCACCACGCACTTGCCACGCGGACCAGTGACGCTGCAGCTGCGATTAGCATGGATCCAAGTGAGCCAGCGCTCGGCCGCTGCCGTGTCGCGTGTCGTCGCGAGGTAGAGGAGCACGCCCATGGCCATGTCCCGGGAGAACGAGTTCGGCTGGCCCAGGTTGCCGCCCGCACGCCGCGGTGAGCGCCACCACTGGCCCTCTGGTCCCTGAGCATCCCGCACCAGCGCGCAACCTGCAGATTCGCCGCCGGCGCAAATCAGGCCACCAAAGAGCGTCATGTCGCCGTCGTCACAGTCCGCCTTCGATGGGTAGCCCGCGCAGGTTGGGGCGAGGCTGCGCCAGTGGGCCCTAGACTCCTCAACGCTACTTGGATGACTGGATTCACTCTGCCCACACCCGGCGAGGGCCGCGGCGAGCATAGGTAGCAGCACGATCACTAAAGTTAGTTGACGCACTTGACGCTTCACCCAAATTTAAAACTGTTAATTTCGACTACAGCGATGTCCAGGACGCATATAGGCCCCACACTTGGGGCAGAGATCGATGACGCGCTTTTCGTCCTCCGCCGGTCGCGACTGGGGCCAACGGAACTGCGACTGCCGCTGCTGCGGCTGCTCGGGATTTTGCCCGAGGACGCTGCGCACCTTGCGCACGATAAAACGGTAGGCCAGCACAGCCAGGATGAGCGGCATCAAATTGCGCAGCAGCGGGACTAGCGAGGCCATCCCACCGCGGGTTGATAGTAGCGCTACGGCAATGACAGCAAGAGCTGCCACCGTCCATTTATTGTCTTTCATCATGCAGGATCGGCTCCGACACGGTCCGTCACTAACCAAAATTCCCTAACTAAAAGTCCCTAACCAATTAGCATTGACTGAGCGCCGTCGCTAGTGATCTTAGGTCGCGTCCGCCAGGCGACCACGCCAGCTAAGGCGAGGAGTAGGGCAGCGACGCCACCGCCGACGATCCAAAGCCGTGCCCGGCCCTCGGGGAGGCCGTAGACGTCGATCTTGATCTCTTCGCCAGCTGCTAGAGGCCCCGCACTGTGCCAAGGCACGTACTGCGGATCCGGCGCCTGACTGCTATCAGCCGGTGCAAAACGTCCCGACTCAATGCTGACCGAGCTACCACGTGGCACGAGGACGATCATGCTCTCGATCGCGACTTCAGGCTTAAAAGTGAGTGTTGTGTGGCCGAAACTTGCCGGGACTTTGAAATCGATGCCGAGCAGGTTGACGCCTGGTTGCACGCTCTTCTCGACGACCAGGCTGCCCGTAGGCGAGAGCGACACTTCGCTGGGCTCAAGCCCTTCCTGCGTCGCCCAGTCGTCCTTTTCCTTGGGGAGTGCCACGGGTGTCTTGTAATTCTCGGCGACTTCGCCCGTATTTTGCAGGGCGAAGATATAACTGCCGTAAAGCGTATCGAGAGCGCCACGCAAAATCAAAAGATGTTTAGGCGTGACATAGACCTCGGCTTGGGCGCAGGGGGCACTTGCGACTAGACTACCGAGCACCACTATTGACTGTAGCATTCCTCTCAAACTACTCACTGGGCACCTCGACTTGGCCTTGACTCGGTATGCTGCAAAAAGTCTAGGCGTCGCGCAGCATCGATATAACGATTGGTGAGAAAGCTCTGGCGCTGCTCCCAGGAATTGGCCGATAGGTGGCCGGCCTTGAAGGCCCGCTCGTCCTCAACATAGCGCTTGAGCAAGGCGTCCTTAAGGGCTTGCAGTTCGCTCGGGGAGTTGATGGAAGAGCCAGCTTGCAGTAGGCCTCCCGGGCCGAACCAAAAAGGCGCCATGAGCACAGCTAGGAGCAAGATGCCGATTAAGACCGCTATGTAAATCATCCCTGCATCTCCTTAAGCCGACCCTGCATCTCCTTGATGATGTCATCCGCGGAGCGCACACCCAGCGTATTCATGACGCGGCGCTTGCGCCAGACGAAGAACCACACAGCCGGTGGGCCTAGCAGCAGGATCGTCAGTGGTAAAAGCCACGCCAGCACGTTGAAGCCGCGCGGCGGCGGTGACCGCAAGATCCACGGGCCATAGCGCTCGGTAAAATACTGAAGTATCTGCTCACGATTTTTACCCGCCTCGACCTGCTCGAGGACGATCTCTTTAATCTGCTGCGAAAAGCGGGCGTCCGACTCGAGCACGCTCAGGCCCGTACAGGTGGGGCACCGCAGCGAGCCGGCGACGTCATGAAATAGCTCGCCAATCGGCCCGTCGCTGGGCCACGCCTTTTTCAGCGCGTCCTCGTCAACCGGGCCGGACTCACCAGCCACGAGGGCGGTCGTCAGCAACAGATTGAGCACGAGCAATTTAATTATGTTTAGTGTGGGTCCATGACGCGTCATCGTCTTCAACATCTCAGTGTCGCTCCTCATAGCGCCGCACGAATGGCGTCCCGACTCTTATTGCCTCGGTAGCGATCAAACATCGCGATGATGCCACCAATCACCATGACAAAAGCGGCAATCCAGACAAACCGAACGGTCGGGTTGATGTGGAGTTCAAAGGTGGCCTTGCGCCCGTTCTCCCGATCAAAGTCGGACAGGGTGACATAGAGGTCGTGCCAGAAGGTCGACATCAGCGCCACCTCGTGATTGAGGTTGGTCGACGTGGGATAGCGGCTACGCGCTGGCGTGATGGCACCTATCGGTGCACCGGCGCGGGTCACTTCAAGCGCTCCTTGATAAAGCGTGGCGTTATCTTTTTGCAGCTCTTTGATCTCATCAAAGCGCAGCTGGTAGCCATAGAAGTCGACCGTCTCGCCCGAGTTCAGGGTGGCGATCTTTTGCAGGCCGCGGTAGTTACCGAGGAACCCGGCAATGGCGATCAGAAGCCCGATGTGCGCGATGTAGCCACCAACGTAGGCCAGGTTGCGGCTGAGAAAGAGTCCGAGCTTAAAGCGGATGTCCCGCAGCCTCTGCACCAGGTCACCCGTCAGACTTACGGTGGACCAAGCGCACAGGAATAGACCGACTACCTGCGCCGCCAAGTTGAACGGCTTCTTAGTGCTCATGACATCGCCGCCAATCACCAGGACTGCCGTCAGCGGTAGCGCCACTACGGCTGCCCCGATCATGAGACGCGGGCCGCCCGGCATCTTATTGGTCTGGTAGCGCATGAGGTTGCCAAGGGCGATGGCGACCACGAGGCCGAGCCCGATCCAGGGAGCGAAAGCATTGAAGTAAGGCGCCTGTACTGTCGTCCGCTCGCCCGTGATGGCCTCTGATACGATCGGATACAAGGTCCCAACGCAGACGATCGCCGCCAGCGTCAGCAGTAAAAACTGCGTGATGACCAGGGCTGACTCCTTAGACACCCCCCATGCCTTGTCGGCCTCGGGTGGCAGGATGGACGGGGCACGGAAGCCGTAAATCACCGCCACCGCCAGCAGCATGGCAGCCAGGAAAGCCAGGTAGTTGGGACCGATCGGTGACTCGGCAAAAGAGTGTACCGAGCTAATCACTCCCGAGCGCGTGATAAAGGTACCGAAGAAGCTAAAGAAAAAGGCCAGGAACGCCAAGATAATCGTGAGCCTTTTGAGGTGCCCGAGTTTGTCCTGCACTACGAGCGAATGGAGTAACGACGTGCAAAAGAGCCACGGAATGAAACTAGAATTCTCCACCGGGTCCCAGGCCCAGTAGCCAGACCAACCCAGCTCGACGTAGGCCCAGTGGCCACCGAGGATAATCCCAGCCGTTAGAGCGCACCAAGCGTAGAGCGTCCACCGGCGCGTGGTCTTAAGCCAGCCCTCAGTAATATCGCCGTAGCACAGGGCCGCCACACTGTAAGCTGCCGGAATGGCTAGTGCAGTATAGCCGGTAAAGAGGGTAGGTGGGTGAATCGCCATGTAGGGATTCTGCAACAGGGTGTTCATCCCCTGACCGTCAGGACGGGCCGGGAACAGGCGCAAAAAGGGATCGGAGTGACTGAGCAGCAGGTAAAACATCCAGCCCAGCACAGCCTGTATACTGGCTGAGACGTAAGGCATGATGTGCTCATTGTCCTTACTGTAGGTCCACAGTGCAATGGTCCCATAGATGCAAAGGAGCAGCGTCCAGAGGAAGTGCGACCCCTCAAGCGACGACCAAAACGCTGTCAGCGTATAGATCTGCGGCAGGTCATTGCTCGAAGTCTTGAAGATGTAAGCGACGGAGTAGTCCCGGTTGAAAAAGAGATACCAAAGCATCAGCGCAGCGACGCTGGCCATGGTGCAACTAGCTGTCAGGGCTAGGCGTGAGGAGCGGTAGAGCCGCCGGTGACGCCAAAGTGCTGCAAGCACCGCCGCCACCACTCCGTAGCAAGTACTGACGAGGCACAGTAACAGTAGGTAAAAGCCTAAATCAGCGAGCATCCGAGCGATTCCTCCACTTCAGGTACTACAAGTGAGACTTGCCAGGGGGCCTGACTTTCCGGTAACTGGGGGATGAATTAGGCGTGGCACCTTTGGTTGTTGCGCGATCCAGCGGCGACGAGCACTGCCGTAAAACACAAGGCAAATCATGGCCAGCGTATACGTTAAAACTCTCGGATGCAAGGTCAATACTTTCGACGGCCACGCGCTGGAAAACCAATTCAGAGCGAGAGGTTACGAGCTAGTCACAGCGCCCGAGGCGGCCGACATCACGGTGGTCAACACCTGCAGTGTGACGGCTAACGCTGAGCGTGAGGCCCGCTACCTGGCGCGCCGCCTCCGGCGGGAATCCCCCGACACCATGCTCGTCTTTACCGGATGTTACGCCCAGACCGACTCAGCGCGGCTGGTGGCCATGGATGAGATCGACCTGGTCGTCCCTAACGTGGCTAAAGAACGCCTCGTCGACACCGTTGCCGCGGGTATGGAGTCGCTTAAGACGGGCGCAAAACCCGCCAAGCTACCTGACGGGGTGGCGGCCGTGGCGGCCAATAAGCAGGCCCACTTCAAATCGTCGGTAACCTTGTTCGATCAGGCTAGTTCGGAACAGACCCGCGCCTTCGTTAAGGTGCAGGATGGCTGTAACGGCTTCTGTACCTACTGTCTGATCCCCTACGCCCGCGGTGCTAGCCGCAGCGTGCCCAGAGATCAGGTCATAGCCGAATGCGTACGCCTGGTCGCCGAAGGCGTGGCCGAAATTGTCCTGACTGGTATCCATATCGGCGACTACGGGCGTGATCTCGTCGCTGCTGACGTCGAAGCCGACCCTATCGTCGGTCTGGTGGAAGACATTCTGACGGTCGCAGCACCAAAACGGCTCAGGATCTCATCGCTCGAGCCTGCCGAACTGTCGCCCGCGCTGGTAGACGCCTTGGCGGCGCAGCGGGCGCAAGTGTGCGATCATCTGCATTTACCGCTGCAGTCGGGTTCAGACCGCATCTTGAAGCTCATGCGTCGCACCTACGACCGGGCCGGTTATGCAGATGCTGTGGAGCGGTTCAGGGCTGAGTTCCCCGACGGTTGTGTGGGGGCCGACGTCATACCGGGATTTCCGGGCGAGACGGACGAAGACTTTGAGGCCACGGTGGAGCTGATTCGCAGCCTCGAACTGAGCTATCTCCATGTGTTTCCCTACTCGCAGCGGCCAAACACAGCAGCCGTGCGCATGCCAGGCCATCTACCCGCCGATGTCATCAAGGAAAGGGCGGCCACGCTGCGACGCCTCTCGGACGAGCTCGCGGCCAATTATGCGCGCAAATTTATCGGTCGCTCGCTGCCTGTACTTTGGGAGAAGGACCTCGATGATCAGGGACGCCGCCTGGGTCACACCCCCAACTACCTGTCGGTGGTCGCTGATGCTACGAAAGTCGAGGCTGGTTGCATATCTTTTGTGCAACTGAAGGGTCTGGTAGGCCCGAGTAGGCTCCTCGGCCGTCCCGTACACTGAGTAAGGACCTTTGCAATCTTAGACAGTTACAACGCAGGTCCGATAAGGCTTTGCGGGTAATCAAGGGGTTACAGGTCTGGCCGTGCAAACTCCCGCGAGTCTGGTAAAATCATCCGTGGTGGTCCGGGATGGTCGCACTCCGTAGCGGCATCATACCTGGAATTTGAGGCCGAGGGCCCTGGCCGTCGTCTCAGGAAAGAAACAACTCTTTGCACCAAGGTTTATCTTCTCCGCATGGGGGGCCCGTCTTTTTAGGCGGGCTTCTATTTTTTTAGCGCCAGCCACCCAGAGCTAGAGCGCGTGCCCCACTTAGAATCAGTTCTGGTTTGTAGCTGCCTCCAAGTCGCGTCGCCAACTGCTGACCCCAGCCCCCAGTGACTACAATGCCTCCAGAGAGTTCAGAGCGTCGTTGCTGACGCTCTAGCCGCCGCCGCACTTCGTTCACCGCGCCAGCGGTCATCTCGATAGCGGCGCAGATCATCGCGCTGCGCGTGTCATGTCCTAATCCTTGCCTGGGCGCGTCGGCGCTAAGCTCAAGCTCTAAATTGATGTCTGGCAGTAGGCTTGCTGCCTCGTGCAAGCTGCGCAACGCAAGCTTGAGGCCTGGCAGGATCAGGCCGCCTAAATGCTGCCCACGCACAGTGACGGCGTCGACCGTCGTCGCGGTACCAGCGGCAACGACTATGCCGTAGTGGTCTTGGTGGCGCCTGTCGTTGTCACTGAGGCTGGCGAGCCATCCCTCAATGGCAGCGAGTCTATCGATACCTAGGTCTTTTAGGAGATAGCCGTCGCCGCGGCGCCGCAGCGGTCTCTTGCCGACAACGACGACGGGCCAGCCGAGGGCGGAAGCCAGCTGCATGAGGAGTTTGGTGCGCTCGGGCCGCACCGACGTGACGTGCAGCGGGACTGCTTGACCCTCGACGCGATGAGCCAGCTGGACCAGAGCTTGCCGGAGCGACGTCTCGCCGCCATCGTGCGGCACCGGCGCTATCCAGTGTGCTGATTCACTCCGTGCATCTTGATAGTAGGCGAACTTTGTAGCCGTGTTACCAATGTCAACAATCACAAGCTCGCGCGCCTCGGCACTTTGCAGCGTCCAGCGCCAACCGTGATCAGCGTGGCTAAGGGCAATCAGTTGATCTGGTGACTGATAGTCTTGTAGTAGTTGCGCGCCGTCGTCGCGCAGGACACCCAAGCGGGCATAGTGTCGCTCACCGTTCAAGTCGCGATAGAACAATTCGTCCGGTGTCAGCGCGTATTCGTTGTAGGCGCTGATCACACGATCAAGTGGCAGCGCGGCCCACAGCGTGACAAAAGCCTCAGAAAATTTCCGCGCCAACTCAGCTAAGTCGACGCTGTGGCCTAGGAGCGTATGTAGCGCGACGGCCCGGTAATCGCCGTCACTTAAATCGGGAGCATGATTCACATTGAGGCCAATGCCGATCAATAATTCACCAAACTTAGATCCATTTAGACTGGTCTCGACCAAAATACCGCCGAGTTTATTGCCGCCAAACAAAATATCATTTGGCCACTTGAGAGTGAGGCGGAGGCCAAACTCTCGCTCGATAAAACGAGCGGTAATGACACCAGCCTTGAGCGGCAGCAGTCCATGTTGCTCCGGAGCGGCTTCCGGCGGTGGCAAAACCAGCGTGCAATAGAGATTACCGCGCGGACTGAGCCACTCATGGCCAAGACGCCCGCGGCCGGCCGTCTGCTCGTCGGCCCAAATCATGAACGGGGCCTGATGCGTGGCGCCCGCTGCATCACCGCGCAGCATTGCAGCCGCATGGCGCGACGTGGAATCGACCGTCTTCAGATGGTGGACCGTTACGGCTGGCTTACTCAAGTGGGAACCTCTGCCACACCGCCGGTGGCTGTCACACGTCAAATAATAAGCTTAGGTCAGACCAACGTGCGGAGTGGATGATGGCACCAGTCGAAATGAAGTTAACGCCGGTCTGAGCGATCTCGCGGACGGTATCCAATCTGACATTGCCCGAGGCCTCGAGTAGCGCACGGCCACGCACCGTGCGCACCGCCAGAGCCATCTCGGCGACTGACATATTGTCGAGCATGATGAGGTCAGCACCGGCATCAAGAGCCTCCTGTACCTCGCTCAAGTTAGTGGTCTCGACCTCAATTTTGAGTGTTGGTGGCAAACTTTCAAGTAGACGACTCACGGCAGCGCTGATGCCGCCAGCTGCGCGAATGTGATTCTCCTTCACGATGACACCATCGGTGAGGCACATACGGTGATTGCGCGCGCCGCCAATGACCGTGGCGGACTTTTCGAGGAGGCGCATGCCTGGAGTCGTCTTGCGCGTGTCTAAAAGCTGCGCTTTAGTGCCGGCAAGTTGTTTCACAAATTCTCGCGTCAGCGTCGCAATGCCGCACATGCGGCCGAGAAAGTTAAGTGCAACGCGCTCCGCCTTGAGGAGCGACCTAGCTGCACCTGAGATCTCGATGATTAAATCGCCGCGGTTTAGCTGGTCACCATTTTGCGCCCGCAGCGTGACCTTAAGACTTGGATCGACGAGGTTAAAGACCGCCGCGGCCACTTCGACGCCAGCCACCACGGTGGGTTCCTTGGCGATGATGCGGGCCTTGGCCTGTGTTGTTGCTGCCACGCAGATGTCCGTGGTCCAATCGCCGAAACCCCAGTCCTCTTCAAGAGCACGAGTGATCATCGGGGTTAACTGAATTGCATGAATTGGCGCCATAGACCATCCTCCGGACTGTGGCCGGATCCTCGTCCAAGCTGGTTCAATTGTCAACGAGGTGCCGCGCCTTCTCGTCGGCTAGACGTCTCAGCTCGGACGTCAAGACTTCCCGAGCCAGACTCTTGAAGTGACGCTCGCAGTAATCCTCGACGGCCTGTCGCACCCACGCGGGCATTTGGGCCATGGTGATCTGACTCATCGTCGCCGACACGGTACCGTCCCCGCCAAAGGCGAATTCGGCCTTGGGAGTCGGCGGCGGCTCGACTTGTGGGGGAGGCGTCGCCACAGGAGGAGCCACCTGGGCCGCGGCGCGCGGTGGTGGTGGCGGTGGCGGCACAGCGACGTTGATGCGCGGCTCTGGTCTGGCGCCGCCGACGGACGCAGGCTCGACGTTGTCAGTGTCGAACACGGCAAAACTCAGGTCAAAATCGTCGGTTGCCACCGGTGGTGGCGGGGCTTCGGAAGAGGCAAACACGCGCCGACCACGTTGACCCTCCAGTGTCTGCGGCATCACTGGCGGGCGCGGGGTCTCTTTGAGGTTGACGTCGTTCACCGGAGGTAGGCCGGGAAACCCATCGCTGTGCACCACGGTGGCGTGCTGCGCCCTATTCGGTGGGGTCAGCCCCAGATCTGGTTCCCCCGCTGGAGCGCCCAGAGTGGGATCGGTCGGCTCCGCCTCAAAGGAAAAGAGGGACATCGGCTCACCAATCAGCGATGCCTGAGAGACCTGAGGTGCCGGCGCCTCACTGAAACCCAAAGACAGCGGCTTCGGTGGCAATGAGGTTGGTGGACCAGACGGCGCAGCCCGCATGGGTGGCGGCGGCGGGGGTGGTGCATGCAGCCCGAGTAGTTGGTCAATGGCGGCGACGATGTCGGTCGACTCAAAGGGTTTTTTCAACACCTTGGCAAAACCAATCTGACTGAGTGCGGCTTCATCCACTCCGTCATACGACCCGATCAGGAGGAGCATTGGGACGCCCCCTGCTTCGGCCCGAAGGCGGGCGAAGTCTTCGGGTCGGCGTACACCGGGCAGACTGGCGTCAACAATGATGGCGTCGGGCCTGGCCCTACCGACGGTAGCTAAGGCTTCGATGAGCGATGCCGCCTCGACGAGCTCAACCGGTAACCTATGAAAGGCAATGCGGATGACTTTCTGGATGGTGACCGAGTCGTCGGCAACAAGCAGGTTACGACGCATGCGACCCTCTAACTGATCGACAGAACTGTTACGGAATTGTGGGAGACCAAACCTAATTATAGCAGAGGTTTGCCCTGGACCACACCGCGGCGCCCGGGAATGACCCTCAGGATCAGCTAGCCGTGCGTTTTTTGAGGTTGGTACTTATGGCCAAAAGGATCAAATTTCGTAGGTGCCGGTTAGTGTCCGCCAAGGCCTGCAAAATCAGCTTGTAGTCGTTCATAGTGAAGTGGCCGCCAGCGGCACTGTTAAGCTCGAAGAAGCAGCGGACACGGAGGTTTTCCAGGTAGACCAGCTTACTCTCGTAGAGGCGCTTTAACGTATCCACGTCCAGACCATGAGCCTCAATGGGCCTCAGGAGCTCGCCCATGATCTCGCGATAGGTCGCAAAGTCGGTGGATTGATCGTTACGCATCGTCAGCCTTATGGCATCACGCCGGTTAAATACATCTGTCACTTGTTTTTCATCGGCCCGCCGCCCGATTTCTTTAAAAGTTCGTGGACCTCGGCGCTGAGAGTAGTAACATAACGGGTTCAAACCTTTTGACGAGGTGTTTACTTTTGGCAATTCAGCAAGGCAGCATTGCCCTCTCCCGTTACCTGCTGATCGGTGATGGCAGTCGGCCCAAGCTTTCCGATATGGCGGATCGGCTCGGCCTGTACCAAGCCACCCCTGTGGTCTTGGACGGCGTTAAGAAAGAGGAACAATGCGGGTGGGTACGGCCAGTTGGCATTGATGGCGTCAAGGTCGATTTGCCCCCGGATCATCCCTGGGATTTGCACGATTGCCGCGTCGCTGACGGGGTGCTCCTGCGTCTGCGGATTGAGCGCCGCAAAGTGCCGGCGACCTTGCTGCAGCTTGTGTACAAGCAGCGTTTTTTTGCCATCAGTCAAAAAACCGGCAAGACTCCAGGGCCTAAAGAGCGCCGGGACCTACGTGATGAGGTTAAGGCCGAGTTGATGGGACGTGCCCTGCCGACCTTGAGTTACGTCGATGCTTTCTGGCGGGACCAGGCGGGGGTGGTTATGCTCTTCTCCAGTAGTAAAAAGGCGAGGACCTTGTTTGAGGGTCTGTTTCGTGCGACTTTTGCCGATCACATCGGCGCACAGCTGGTGGCGATGGAGCCTCTGCTCATGGGCATGTCGGCAGCTGATTTAGCGGATTCGCGGGTTGCCAGCGAGGCTGTCAGTCGGCTATCTTTAGCGACTCCCGTGATTTTTGCTGAGCCATCGCCCCAGTAAACAGAAACTTTTCGATTCGCAACTGATCTCGTACATAGAGGACGCTAACCGTGAGTGATGAGAACAAACAACCACCAGGGTCGCCAGAGCCCACCGACAGTGCATTAGCTGTGGCGGGGGGGCCGACGTTTGGGCGCGCCACTACTGAGACTGAGGCCGGGAGCGGCTCGACTCGCCCAGCCTGGTCTGAGTGGAGTGCGGAGGATATCGGTGAGCGCCTATTTGAATGGCGCGACTACACGCCGATTCCGCTGATCGCCCTGGTCCTGTTTGCCTGTGAACCGTCGGTCAAATCGGCTGTGCTGGGCACGCTGATTGTGGTCCTAGGCGAGCTGGTACGGATCTATAGCGTGGCTTTCATCGGATCCGTGTCGCGGACGCGTAACGTCGAGACGGCAGGGTCGGCGCTCATCACCAGCGGCCCCTTCAGCTACGTGCGCAACCCACTTTACGTCGGCAATTTTCTGATCACCGTCGGCCTAGCCGTGTTCAGCGGTGTGGGTTGGATAGTTTTTGTGGCGGCTGCCCTTTTCGGCTTTCAGTATTACTGCATCGTTAAACACGAGGAGCGGCTGCTGGTCGGACGCTTCGGCACCGCTTATGAGGAATACATGACTCAGGTTCCTCCGTGGGTCCCAACCAAATGGCCCACGCTGGAGAATCTGGAGTGGCCCACGACTTTTTCTCCGGCACTAAAGAGTGAGCGGCGGACCTTACTGGCCATTGCCTTCATGTTGATCTCACTGTCGTTGCTCAGTGGCTCGGGTCGTCCACCGGTCTAGTAGTTTGGAGCGCTCTAAGCCTCTGCCTGGGCTAAGCGCTCACTAATAGCGAACGCATGGTTTGGCGTGGTCTTTGTCTGAGTCGGACGAGGAGCGCGTCCACACCCTCGTCCTCTTGCCATGCAAAGCCACGCAAACCTAGTTGACGCCATGCGGTTGGCAGCCGCTGCCACCCGGTCTTGGCCCAGCTAAGTTGGCGCTCGCGGGCTACAACCGAGGCCACTTCGAACAGTACGCGGCGCCCCGAACCACGGGCGAGCAAAGCGTCTAGGTACAGCCCCCAAAACCCGCGCGTTGCGTGCGTCAGGTTAAGATCTTGCAGCAGGGCGACGGTTACGGAGTCTGGTTTTTCGCCCCAGATCCCTTGGATCGTCTCCCATATGGCGATGAGAGCTTTGGCTGGGTCGGTCACAACCTGGGACTGAAACTGTGCACTTAATGCTTGAATAGCTGCAGCAGGCAACGAAAACTGAAAGCGTGTAGCCTGCTCTAAGTTACCTAAGTGACTTTCCCGTTGCTCATGCATCGCGCCCAATACCTGGTCCCAGTCTACCTTGGCCATCCGCGCGTGCAGAGGGTCCCAGAATTCCGAAATATCGGTGAGGTCTCTCAAATTTGTAGCTGACAAAGCGGAAGAATCGTCGCGCAGACTAGGTGTTTCTCCGTCATCTCCACCTTCCGTGAAAGCATCAGATGCCGCCTGAGCCTCGAGGCCTATGCCCTTGCCGAATGCGGCCTGCGCCTCACGCGTCAAAAGGTCTAGTCGTTCTGGATCCAGCGACTCACTGGCCGCACTGATGACGCCATCTGGTGCGCCTGCCTCACCTTGCCCAATCAGTTCAAGATCCAGTGGGGGAACCGCCAGACTGGTCCGCTCGGACGATAATAACGGCTCGTCCCCCGCCACATGGTCGGGCGTCTTGAGCCCACTGCGCCGGCGCAGCGCTTGGGAGATGCGGGTACTGCCAGTCTTAGTCGTCGGGGGCGTTGGAGCGTCGTCGCTCTTGGTGGCAGCCAGGGGATTGCGCAAGGAGTTGGCTGATTTTAATGCAGACCCGACCCGACTCGGGCTGCGGTCCTTGAGCAGCCCGTCAACCATCGATTGGATCTTATTGAGGCCCAAGGCCGTTGATACGGTATTTTTATTTGCTTCAGCGCCAAGGTTTGGAGGCTGTTCAATTGCAATGAAACTGCCCCTAGCGTCACTGTCTTTAGCGGACGATGGGATACTGAGAGTCATTGTGGAGTCGCTGGCCGCTTCACTCAATCCCGCTAAAGACAAGGCCAGATCAGCCATCGATCCAGTACCCTCTGGGGGAGGTGCCAAAAGCGATGGTTCCGGAGTGACCTCGAGCGGATACGTTTCGGACGAAAGCTCCAACGCAACCTGTGCCGGCTCAACGGGGGGTGCCGCCTTAAGTAGTTTGTCACGCTCAAGACGCAGCACGCCGGCTTTGGCTGTTCGCCCCAACTTTTCAAAGGCAGCGATCAGGATGGCGTAGGCACGCACATTTTTGGGTGCAGCATCGTGCACCATACCAACGACGCGTAGCGCTTCTGTCGGCGCTTTCGCTATCAGGGCCTCGCCGAGATCTAGCACGCGCTCGGTCTTCTGCTGCTCGTTTGACAACTCGCTAACCAGCGCCAAATAACGGTCGATCATCGTCGAGGTGGGTGTTTCGGCGACTCGCGTTAAAATCTTTTTCAAACCATCCGTCATAAGACTACCCCCGGCCAGACCGTATATCGGTTGGGTTGGGGACAAGCATTAGACGGAGCCTATGAGACCGACCGCATCCAGGCCTCCACCTCGCCTGGCTCGCTCGGGATGGCAGCCGATAGGTTGCGACAACCCTTGGCAGTTACTAGGATATCGTCCTCGATCCGCACGCCGATGCCGCGGTATTTAGCGGGGACCGTTAGGTCGTCCGGCTGGAAGTAGAGACCGGGCTCAACGGTTAGCACCATGCCTGGTTGTAACTTACCGTATTTGTAGGTTTCTTGCCGCGCCTGGGCACAGTCATGCACATCCAAGCCCAGCATATGGCTGACGTTGTGAAGTGTATAGCGCTTGTAGAACTGATTTTCTGGCAGCAGTGCGGTCGCTGCGCTCATCGGCAAGAGGCCAAGCTCCTCAAGGCCTAAGGCTAGCACCTCCATGGCGACGCGATTTGGTTCCATGAAGTCGTTGCCTGGGCGTACGGCTTTAATAGCCGCCTTTTGGGCCTTGAGCACAAGGCTGTAGATCGCCAGCTGCTCTTTGCTAAATTTCCCACCTATGGGTAAGGTCCTAGTGATATCGGCGGTGTACAGGCTGTGACCTTCGACCCCGGCATCGAGCAGTAGGAGATCCTTGGGACGTAACTTGCCGTCGTTCTTTTTCCAATGCAGAGTGCAGGCATGGGCACCGGCAGCAGCTATGGTACCGTAACCGACGTCGTTACCTTCTTGCCGCGCACGCGCCCAGAAGGTGGTCTCCAGCTCGCGCTCGGTTTTTGCCGTTTTGAGCGCGCAGATCACATCTTCGAAGCCTCGCTTGGTTGATTTGATCACCGCGCTCAGCTCAGCCACCTCTTGAGCGTCCTTGATGAGACGCAGCTCGCTCAGGGCGTTGGCTAGCTCGAGGTCGCGTGCCTTGTTGCCATCTTGATCGGTACCGCTGAGCGCCCGCGCGCAACGTGGCGCATAGTCCCGCAGTAACCGGTAACCCTTGGGGGCACGCTTCTTGGCCGCCTCTAGGTAGGCTTCAAGCTCACTGAGCGGTAAGCACTCATCGACCCCTGTTAACACCTGCAGCTCGGGCAGTCCCGGACGCGGTCCCTCCCAGAGCTCGCCATTGATGCGATCGGTAAAAAAGCTGGCGTCGGTCTTGCCGGGATTCGGCTCGCCAAAAAGCACCGCCTTGTGGCCCTTCGGCCCTTTGTTGCGTGGATCCAGCACCAAAACACAATCCGGCTCGTGGCACCCAGTCAGATAAAAGAAGTCGGATCCAGCCCGGAATGGGTAGAACTGATCGTTGGCTCTGACCTTGCGCTCCCCGGTGGGAATAACGACGAGCTCGCGCGGGAAAAGGGCGCTCAGCGCTGCCCGTCGCGCCTTGTGATTGGCCAGATGGCGCGCGGGATTAGCGCGCGTCGGGCTGACACGCCAGTGACGCAGCATGAACTGAACGAGGTTAGGTGGCGTTGCGGTGTCGTGGGCTTGCTTGGCTTCCGGGCGGGAATTCTTAAAGGTGCTCACTCTAGGACCTCCATGGGCGGCCTGCGAAAAGCAGACCCGTAATCTCCAGTTCAATCTCGCCGGCGGGCCTTTGAGCTACGACAATGTCACCTACGCGACGCCCCAGGAGCGCTCGTGCTACGGGTGATTTGTAAGAAATACCGTCAGCGTGGAACTCAGTCTCACCCTCTCCCACTATAGTATAGGACTTCTCGACTCCGTCCTCGTCGACTATCTCGACTGTGGATCCAAAACTGACGCGGTCGCCCGTTAGCTTGGCCGGATCGACCAACTGCACGTCTTTCAGGAGTCCACCCAGGTAGCGGAGCCTCTTGTCGAGCTCGCGCAGACGCTTCTTGCCGTAAATATACTCGGCATTTTCCGAGCGATCACCCTCGGCGGCCGCTATGGCAATGCCCTGCACAACCTTGGGTCGCTCGACTAGCAGCAGTTCGTCGTGCTCCTTGGCTAGCGCCTCGAAGCCATGACGTGTCATCAGGCGCTTGGGTTTGTCACTCGTTGGTTTGATAGTTGATGCCCCGCGCATGCAGACTTAGGCCTTGCGGTAACGAAGCGCTTTGTCTGGAATCTGGGGGTATGTAAACAGCCCATCAGCCCGGTATGACGGTGACATCATGACGTCGTTGAAATGAGCTACGAAGTCTTCCTTGGTGATCTCGAAGTCGCCGGTCCCCTCGACAGTGATCTTGAACGATTGCTTCGGGTGTAGGGGCTCGATCTTGTGTTTGTAGAAAGTCAGGCGCGGAGCGCTCCACGAGGCAGCTAGTCCACGACGAGTCTGGATCGGAGTGCTTTGCTGACGGCGGGTCTTGGGCCGAGGTGCAGGCTCGGCCACAATACGGCGTGGTGGCTCTGGGCGTGATGCTGCGAGCTTAGCTGCCGCGGCAGCTGCCGCAGCCTTAACCAAGTGCTCGCTATAGGCGCTCAATTGCTCAGGCGAAAACTCGGTGCTCGCATCCTCTGGTGCTACGATGATCGGATCGTCCTCAAAGAGGAGGTCGGGCAGGATCAACACCTCGCCGCTGGGGTTGATGACCTTGTAGCGGAAATCCAAGCTATCATCGATTACAATGAATAGTTTCAGATTCTTACGGTTACGAACGGCATCGATAGGCTGGTCGAAAGACATGTAACTTAACGGACCTCAGGCGGCAGCACTTGGGAGTCGAGAATACGAGCCATAGAGGTATCGGGGTTAACGCCACTATGGCAAGTGTTTTTACCCAAAATCAGGCGGCATCCGACTTTTTCTTAGCCGAGGGATCATCCAGCTCCTTAAGTTTGAGCACGGCCTCAATGCAGGCTACCGTCCGCGACACCGACTGCGGCCTGATCTCCACCGCTTCCGGGTTGGTCTTCAGGCTCACCAGCTGCAGTGTCGCTGGTTTGGCTAGCAGCGCCTCCTCAAAAGGGACGCCAATGGCTTTCTGCAAATTTTCCTTCAGCAGATCGTAAGGCAGGGTACAGGCCTGATCGAGGGGCATATTCTGACGCGCGGCAAATTTAACTAGGGCCGAGAGCAACCGCGTCTCTTTGTAATTAAACTTGGCCTTCAAATATTTTTTGGCAGCACCGTGTTTGGTCTCGCGTACAAACTGGACAAAGTGCGTCATCTTTTGTGCTGCTTGCAGCTTAATGACCTGTCTTTTACGTTCTGGTTCGATTTCGACACGGATCAGGCCTGAATCCAAGAGGACGCCGTAGATGCGGTCGATGAGTGGCCGCTCCAAATTGAGGACCATCTCCAGTCGTTGTAGGAGGTCGGCAATAACGACGACCTTGCCAGCTTCTTGGGTGATGGCGATAAATTCGGACATGTTAGCGATGGCAGAAACCATGAGCTGTGCATAGTAAAGATGACTGAGTTGGTTATCTTGAAGTTCACGGACGCGCAGAGACTGTGAGGCAAAAGACGAGTTCATTTGATCCAGACGCGCCCCGTATTCCTTCAGCACGATCTTCAGCCACGGTGGTAGGGTCTCAACCGTCTTCATCACGCTGGCATGCGGAATGACGCGGCAGCGCGTCGCCGTCAAGGTCCGCGCGGATGCCATGCGCGGCCCGTCAGTCAGGCAGGTCATGACACCGATAATCTCGCCAGGACGCATGGTGCTGAGACGCACCTCCTGACCGTCCTTGACGGTGTAAATTTCGACTTCGCCTTCGTCGATAAAGAAGAGATCGCCACCTGTATCACCAGCATTGAATATGACCTTACCCTGGGTAAAGCTGCGTTCTTCGACCTTGTTGGCGGTACCTGCGGCCGCAGGTTTCATGGTGCTCATGATACCTCTCCCTAACGAGTCAGATGAAAATCGAAAGACCGAGCAACACTTGGAATCCCCCGGCGGTCACGTTGACGTTGCCACTAGAGGTCTTGCGCCATTGTTGGTAACGCTCCAGACGTGGTTGAAAACTCACATTCGGTCCCACCATGAAGTTGACGCCACCACCGAAGGCTAAGTTGGTTCCACTATAGTCGCCGGTCAATGATAGGTAGCTGTTCTCACCAGAGCTGAACTCAAATCCGGCGTAAGCAAAAGGCACTGTCGCATCGCCGCCGAGCGTACCAAAATTGTATTTGAACATTGGCCCTACGGCTAGGCTGCTCGCGTTGCTGCTGCCGTAACTCGTTGAACTATAGCGAATTGTTGGACCTATTTGATATTGCCTCAGGAAGAATAGCCACGTGAGATCGGCCTTCACTGTGGTCCGCGACTGGTCACCGCCGTCGCCGACTTGGTAGCTACCCGAATCCAGACTACCGCTCGCACCGATCTCGGCACTGTAATTCTTGGCGACACCAGGTGTTGCTAACGCGACAGAGCAAAGTGCGCTAGCGATTATGAACAACTTTTTATTAGTTAGTTTGGTGCGGTGCGACACGGTAGTCTCCCTGTGATGCTGCCGTTAAACTGGGTGCCTAAGGGTTGTGGATGATCAAGCTCGATTTTGCCGGCACGCGACGGCCCGCAATCTCCTGAGGGCTATGGCTAAAATTCAATGCGACCAACGTACCGTCGGGCATACGCCACAGGTTCGGAACGTCGTGCTCGGCCGTGTATAGGTTGTCTTTCATGCTAACCAGCTCCTGCGGCACATAGGGAGGTACGAAACTAACAGGCAGCGCAGGTCGTCCCGACAGAGCAGCGCGTAACTGCGGTGCGCCCAGTCCCCAAAATACACGCTCTGCCGTCAACTTTGGCAGATCATCAGATAAGAACAAGGCACCGCCCGTGGACGCGACCACCCAACTGCCTAGCTGTACCTCATGTTCTGGCAAGGGAGCCCGCATGAGGATGGGATCGGCATCGCACAAGGTGGCGAGGCAGAATGGGTAGCGACCGGCGACGCTCCGCGCCTGGTTGGCGATGAAGGCAAAAGTCGGCGGTGGCCAGCCAATAAGCGACGGTGTGAAGGCGATGTCGCCACCGACGCGCCAACCATCCACGTAGCTCATGGTCGGGATCGGTGGGGAGCCGACGGCAAGCAGTTCGGTGTTGGTTCCAGCCGCCGCCCGGATCAGCGACAGGGCGCGCTCGTAGGCCTCGGTGCCCGTGGCTTTCTTGTGGCGCTTGCCTTCGATCGTTCCGGCAAAAAGGAAGTCGATTTTGATCAATTTAACGCCCCAGCCGACGAGTCGCTCTATGGTTTGCTGCAAGTGCGCCGCAGCAGCTGGATGTGTGACATCGAGCACTCCATACTCGCCCGTGGTGGGGTGGGAGTAGTTAGCGCCTTGCACGAGCCAGTCAGGGTGGAGTCGGGCCGTGCGACTACCCTTCGCTACGAGCAGCGGAGCAATCCAAATGCCCATCTGAAATCCTTGGTCGCTTAGCTCCCGAGCGACCGTCGCGATACCGTGGGGGAACTTGGTGTTGGGGTACCAGTCGCCCCATGCTTGTTGCCAGCCATCGTCGAGGACCACAAATCCAGGCAGATTGGCATCGGGGATCCGCGGCTGAAAGAGATCAGCAAAGATGCGCGCATTGCTGACGAGATCTTGTGGCTTTACTTTGTTCCAGAGTTCGTACCAGGAGTTCCAACCTACAGGAGTTGGTTTAGGGCTTAGTTTGCGCCGACTAGGCATGGCGGCACTGTAGTCGGCCATGGCTTTGGACAGTGAGGGTCCTAGATAGAGGTAAAAATTCTCACTGGTGATTTGATTGCCGGCAGCCACAGTGAGCTCTTCGGTAGCGCCACTGACGAGCTTTACAGCCAGATCATGGCCCGCGGTAGGGCGCGTCATTTGGACCCAAGATTTAAGATGGCGCGCGCTCGATGCCCCAGCAAGAAAACTGTGGTCGCCCCCAGCGGCATAGCTATACCACCAAGACATCTCGGGACCGCGACGATATACCTCGTCCTCACCTACCAGTGCCAACGCACGATCCAACTCACGCTCGGGAATCTCGGCCTGCAGCGAAATGAAACCCGTCTGTGACCAAGACTGGAAGCCGTTGGACAACCAGCCTCGTGCCCCAGGTAGCTTGAGTTGACCGCTAAGGCCGATACTGCGCACTTGGGTGTCACTCGTAGCCTCAAAAACCACGCGGTAGGCGGGATTCTTCTCAACGCGCAAATAACCATATCCATCGAGGCGGCAGGTGTAACTACCAGCGCGCAATTCACAGTCACTCACCCGGGGCTCGACCCATCCGGTCTTGGTTCGCAAGACTGGGCGCAGCAGGGCCTCAGAGTCGGCGCTTTTGGCCGCGAGTCCCTGATGATTGAGGTGCCAGCCGGGCTCCGGCACTGCGGCGGTGCTAGGCGATGCCCATAGAAGGAACGAAGAGGCAAGGAATGAAGCGGCCACGAACACTACACGGGTGGGGTAGAGGGTCATTGCGTTGTTCCAAGTTGTGGATGGGTCCCTAGATTATATCCCATCCTCAGCTTAAGACAGACTCTGGCGGTTACTTGACAAACGGCGGATGGCTTAAAGACCCATGGGTTGACCGTCAGAGCGGGTGTCGGAAACTCCGAGGAGGCCGTCCGGTTCGCGCCCCACAGCCTCGACGTCACCCATACCAGGGTGCTCCGTAAGTTTATGCCCCAAGGCTTTTAGCTCGTCGCGCACCTTGGGGTCCAGGCCGCCGCGCTCAAACTCCAGCTGGTCCGGTAACCACTGATGGTGAATGCGGTAGGCATGAACGGCGTCGGCAAGATCGAGGCCACGAGCAAGCTTGTTGAATATGGTTTGCAAGGTCGCCGTGATAATGCGCGGCCCACCTGGCGACCCGAGAGCCAAGCGGAGCTGACCCTGGGCGTCAAAGATGAGGGTGGGAGACATCGACGACAGCGGTGTTTTGCCAGCCGCGACGGCGTTGGCATCACTGCCAACTAAACCAAAAACATTGGCTGCCCCTGGACGTTTGGCAAAGTCATCCATCTCGTCGTTGAGTAGCACGCCGGTGCCAGCCGCGACGACGCCGGAGCCGAAGTAGTAATTGACTGTTTGCGTCGTACTCACCGCATTGCCCGCCGCATCCACGACCGCTAAGTGGGTGGTCGATGGGTGCTCATATTTTTCTGGTTGGCTCGGAGCGAGCTTGCTTGAGTTGGTGGCTTTTTTAGAGTCGATACTCTGACGGAGCGCGGCAGCATAATCTAGCGACAGAAGGCCGCGTAGCGGCATCTTGGTAAATGCTGGGTCGCCCAGAAACTGCGCGCGATCAGCAAAAGCACGCCGCATAGACTCTGCTAACCAATGTGCGGACTCCGCGCTCCCAAAGGGCGCCTTAGCGGCAGGGGAGTCAGCCAGGATATTGAGCACTTCGAGTAGGGTGATCCCCCCGGAGGAGGGTGGGGGCATGGCCACCAGTTGATGACCAGCATAGGTGACTTGCAGTGGTTCGCGCTCGATCATTTTGTAATCGGCTAAGTCGGCTTTAGTGATCAGTCCGCGTCCGCGCTTCATCTCGGCAAGAAGTAGCCTGGCGGTTTCTCCCGTATAAAAATCAGCGGCGCCAAACTTGGCTATGCGCTCCAGAGTTTTGGCCAAGTCTTTTTGAACGAGGAGACTACCGGTGGGCAGTGGTTGGCCATGTTTGAAAAAAATCTTCGCTGTAGCCGGAAACTTGCTGAGTACCGCCGCGCGCTCGGTTAGCCTCGCGGCCAGCATAGGATAAACAGGAAAGCCACTAGTGGCAATTTTAATCGCTGGTTGCAACACCTTGGCCAGAGGTAGTCGCCCGTGATTGCGATGAATGGCCGTCAGGCCTGCCACTAAGCCTGGTACCCCGGCAGCCAAGTGACCGTTGACCGAGGCATCAGGTATCTCCACTTTGCCATAGCGAAACGGTCGCGATTGCCCTTGAGGCCCGACGTACATGTCGCGCGTGGCTGCTGCGGGGGCGCGTTCGCGAAAATCATAGGCCCGCGTCTTTTTATCTTTAGCATCGTAGTAAAGAAGAAAGCCGCCACCACCAATGCCGGTCGACTGCGGCCTGACCACCGAAATGACAAACGAGGCAGCGACCGTGGCGTCAACGACATTACCGCCGGCGCGCAGAATCTCGATACCGGCGGCGCTAGCAAGCGGATGCGCTGTTGCCATCATGGCGCGCTGACTGCGCGCCACGTAACTGGCGCGCGGGCGACTCGGATCGATTGGTGGGTAAAGCTGCGCCTCTTTTAGCGGCGTAGCAGCTGAGACACTGTCGCTAACTACCAGGATGACCCAGGCCGCGAGGTTAACCAGACTGGAAAAGTGGCCACATCTTAAAGAAAGTTGACGGTAGGTAGAGATACCGTGGCCTCCTGATGAGGGGAATGATTGATCTCAAGCTGATAAGTCTCTGGTGTTGGGTCTACGTATAGCGGGTCACGGGTATCAATAGCAATCGCAATACGGTGACCTGCCGGCACATCATAGGCCGCCATGAACATGTCGGTGCTGACGGAAGCCGGACTAGGATTGGGCTCGTAGCGGCTGTAAATACCGTGCGTAATGAGGCGTCCGATGTTGTTGCGGTCGACGTCGTAGAGGTAGGAGGCCAACTGCACCGGTCCCCGATGTGGTTCGAGGTTCACTGTGACCCGCGGCATACCACGTATGTTAGTGGTAATACCCATAGGCTCGGACAGATAAATGGCCGCATGGCTTTTATTGATGAAGCTAATAGCCTGCATCACCGGTAGGCGCAGGTAGGCATCGGCAGCATCCGAGAGCAGGGGTATCCCCGAGGTTGCGGCTGAATCGATGTTGCCAATCAAACGAATGACGACGCTCGGTATATGAGACTCCCGACTGGACGGGGTCTCCTTCGGGACCACTTTATTGAGGGTCTTCAGGCGGAACACGGCGCTCTCGGCGGAGCTCGGCTGAGGAATTTGCGCGTAGTATTCGCGGCCGTGATCGGTACCGAAGCTGACGGGAGGACGCTTGATCACCTCGGATTCCTTGCCCAGTAAGTGGTAGTCGAACCAGGCGTGGACATCGAACCAGATCTCGCTCGGCATGCCAAACATCCCCGGTACTGCGCTGACGGCGTGGATGCCGTGATCCATGTACAGCATTTTGGGGCCAGTCAGTTTTTCGTAGAATTCACGCACTTGGTTTGGGGGGAAGAGGCTATCCTGATAGCTGTTGCCGATCATGATGGCAACACCGCGGGCGTTGAGGCGATCGATGTAGGTGAGGGGCGAGCGCACACGAGCCCAAGCTCTCAGAGTATCGACGTTACGGTGCTGCTTTAGGTCATCCACGAGCTGATAGAGCTGCGGATCCAAGCGTCCAAAGAGGGTGCCACTGCCGACCAGGAGACTCATGGCGACTTGCCGCCCGCTTTCGTTGGGCGCCAGCGCTTCGATAAGGTTACCCCAGCCGCTCAGGGCGACCACCGCTTTGATGCGTTCGTCATGTGCCGCGGCGAGTAGGCCCAAGCCCGCACCGTAGGAAACTCCGGCCATGGCAATTTTGGTGCCGTCAGTTGGCGTATTGGTGACCAGCCAATCGATAAGCTCTGAGATGTCTTGGATGTCGCGGCCAGACGCCACGCCCACCCGCCCGCCAGAGATGCCAAAACCTCGCGGGGCAAAATTGAGCACGACGTAGCCGTCCCTGGCAAATTCCCGCGCAGGCCCGTCGTACTCCCATTCGTTCAGGGCCCAGGAGCTCCCCATGAGTATGGCCGGTCTTTTGCCGGGAAAGCTAACGGGGTCAGGGGTGAAGATGCTAGTGCCAAGTTTGGTGCCGTCCGCCATGGCGATGCGGTGATGGCGTTCGGTGTAGCCCTTTTTGGCCGCGAGAGTTGCCTCCTGTGAGGCTATTTGCTGCGTCTTACCGCAACTAACAAGGGTCAACCCACAGAGACCGACTGCAAGGTACGACCAAACACGCGACGTCATGGGTACTACCTCGGGGTAAAATGTTTGGGGATTTACCAAACCTGCGAAATTATGTGGCTGGGATCACTGGATAGCCTAGCGAAGCATCAGAAAAACCACGCTAAACCCTATGGTTACATTGTATCATGGCTACCTCTGGAGTCGCAGGCACGAGAGGTGGGCTTTTGTGGTTGCAAGGTAAGATTAATCTTTGTTATGGTCCGATTTCTCATTTTGCCCAGGGACGCGAAAGGAAATCTATGCCGGGGATTAAGGTCAGAGACGGAGAGCCAATCGAAAAGGTGCTGCGGATTTTCAAGAAGCAGGTCGAGAAGGCCGGCGTGATCGGCGATCTCAAAAAAGGTCAGCACTACGAGAAACCGTCAGTAAAGCGCAAGAAAAAGGCGATCGCTGCACGTAAGCGTCGCATTAAGCAGTTGCGCAAGATGGGTCGCGGCGCCTGAGCTGCCCCGCATCGGTCCTCGTTGATCAACGCTGATTATCGGTGACTGACTATCGGTTGATTTAGATATTAGCGAGAACGGGCGGTAGTCAGCGGCTCTTGGGCCTCGGACTTATCCTGCCCTTTATTATTTTGGGTTGGGGCATCGGCATCGTCGATGGGCTCAAGGTCGGCAGCGTTAACTTGCTGCGATTGAGCCTGCGCCTGCGCCTGCGCCTGATCGCTGTCTTGCCCCTCTAGAATACCGGCGGTGGGGTCATCGTAACGATCGTAGTCGTTCTCGAAATAGTCGGCGCCAGCTGTCTCCGCCGTATCGCCGCCAGTTGCATCCTCGGCGTGTGGCGTTTCGAACTCCTCAATCTCGAGCGCATTGGTGCCGGGAGAGTTCGAGGCTGCTGTGTTGGGGGTGTCGGTGGCTTTGGTCAACAGGAAGTAACTTGCTCCGGTCGTTGCAACAGCGGCCACAAAGATCAGCAGCTTCTTCATATCAGGTCCTCAGCATTGAATGTCCGGAGATGACATTAACCAAGATACTGGACCTTAACCCGTAAGGCAACGCCTAGCCGCGGACACCTGGTTCGGCCGTCGATCCTGTGTCGCTCGTGTGTCGATGCTATATAGGAAGAATCTTTAACAATTCCCCGCTGACTGATAAGCTGCGTCAAAATGCCCTGAGGAGGACGCACACATGATGGCTAAGTCACTACGACCAAGCTGCAGTCGGATGATTTTTGTGATTTTCCTCGGAATGGCCTATGCGCCCCAAAGTGAAGCCACGGTGCGGGCTGTGCCCATAGCGGCTGATCACCTGGACGTGCCAGGTCAGCAAACGCCCCGGCGCGTCCACAGGCTGGCGGAGGGCTGGCGTTTCAGGCTTGGTCCTGAAGATCGTGGCGCCTTACCCGAGCTTGACGATAGCGGATGGTGGGAGGTTAGGGTGCCTCACGACTGGGCCATCGAGCAGGACCATGACCCTAGCGGCGACAGTAACACCAAGTTTAATTGGCGTGGCGAGGGCTGGTACCGTTATCACTTCACCCCAGAGCGTAGCGACGAGGGCCGGCGCTTTTGGCTCGATTTTGATGGCGTTATGGCTTTTCCCAAGGTTTACATCAATGGCCAACTCGCCGGCGAATGGGACTATGGTTACAACTCCTTTCGTGTCGATGCCACGCCATACCTGAAGTTCGACGAGGACAACGTCATTGCGGTTCAGGTCGATACACGTAAGCATGCCTCGCGCTGGTATCCGGGTGCTGGCATCTACCGTAAAGTTGTCCTGACCATCGCCGACCCTGTGCACGTTGCCCACTGGGGGACTGTCGTCACGACGCCGCGCGTTAGTGAGGCTGAGGCATCCGTCAACATCGCGACGACGATTGGTAACGAATTGACTGAGCCCGTCCATGTCACCGTGCGCACCACAATCTTGACCAAAGATGGCACCCGCAGGGTGGTTGCTACCAAAGTCACCGACACCCATGTGCCGCGTCTGGCTGCGGCTCATGTCGTGCAGAATCTGACGATCGTGAGGCCTCAGCTTTGGGACATTGACGCCCCGCATCTTTACGCGGCGGAGACGCAAGTAGAGGTAAATGGTCAGGTGCGCGACCGTTACTATACCGTATTTGGCGTGCGTGCCTTCGAATTTACAAAAGATAATGGATTCTTGCTCAACGGGCGGCGTGTGCAGCTCAAGGGCGCCAATATCCACCATGACCTTGGTCCTCTGGGCGCGGCATTTCACCGCCGTGCGGCGGAGAGGCAACTCGAGATCATGCGTGATATGGGTGTAAATGCCATAAGGTTTAGTCATAACCCGCCGGCTCCAGAGCTGCTCGATCTGGCCGATGCTATGGGTTTACTTGTCTTCGCTGATTGCTTTGATAAATGGGACCAAACTGCAGACCGATTGCCCCAGGTGGATTTGAATGGCTATGCCGAGAGACAAATCCGGCACTTCCTTAAGCGTGACCGCAACCATCCGAGCATCGTCATCTGGAGTATTGGCAACGAGATTTGGGACATCGAAGTCAATCTTTTTGGCGGTAGCGCAGAGCAGGTAGGCACCATCGCCAGCTACGTACGCGCAAACGATCCGACGCGTCCTGTCACTATGGCTACCCATTTGACGCAGGCCGTGAATACTGGGATGCATCGCTATCTGGACGTGCAGAGCTGGAACTACGGCCGCAAGTATTTAGAAGGGCGCGCCACCTATCCTGATATGCCGGTAGTGATGAGCGAATCGGCATCGGCGGTGAGCACCAGGGGTGAATACCGACTGCCATTGCCGCGGTACAAGGATGATTTTCTTGCATCGCCTGTGGTCAGTTCGTATGACCTGAACTCAGTTTCGTGGGGGGATATTGCCGATACGGAATTTGCCAATCGCGATGCCGATCCTTATGTGGCGGGTGAATTCGTCTGGACGGGCATAGATTACATAGGCGAACCCTCGCCCTTTGAAAAAGTGGCAAGAAGCTCCTACTTCGGTGCCGTCGATCTGGTTGGCTTACCCAAAGATCGGTTCTATCTCTACCGCAGCCACTGGAACCAGGCCGCCGATACGACGCATTTACTGCCGCATTGGAACTGGCCAGATCGCCTGGGGCAAAGCGTGCCGGTGATGGCCTACACTAATGGCGATGCTGCGGAGTTGTTTTTAAATGGCAGGTCCCTTGGGCGCCAGATCAAATTTGCGCCACCTATCAAACTGCCGCCAAATCTGGCTAAGGGGAGGCTGAGCAGCGCTAGCAGCGAGGAGATGAATCACGGCAATTTGGCGCAACAGGCGGTCGATGCGAATAGCAGCAGCCGTTGGTGTGCGCGTGACGGCAGTGCCCAAAGCTGGTGGCAGGTTGATCTAGGCGAGCCGAAAGCAGTGCGCACCGTTCACATAGACTTTGAGCAGGATAGTTCAAACTATCAATACTTGCTCAAAGGCTCGATGGACGGGAAGAATTGGGTGACACTGGCCACTAAGCGTCACTTTGAACGCGACGATCTCGCCAGTACTCATGCGGTTACCGCAGAGGCGCGCTATCTCCGCGTCGAATTCCTTGCCCTAAAAGACGGTAGCTGGGCATCCATTCGCGAATTCGAGGCCTATGATCAACCCGTCGATAGGTCCTACTACGGTGTCACCAGGGCTTACCGGCTGCGTTGGGATGACGTTCCTTACGAGCCGGGAGAGCTCCGCCTGGTCACCTACAAAGGTGCGAAGAAACTTGGTGAAACCGTTGTGCGGACGGCGGCACCACCGACACGCCTCGTGCTCACGGCGGACCGTAAACTCATCGCCGCCGACGGTGATGATCTGAGCTTCGTTACGGTAGAGGCTCAAGATGGCGCTGGCACTGTCGATCCCGATGGGATGCAGATGGTGCAGTTTGAGCTTACGGGACCGGGTGATATCGTAGGCGTGGGCAATGGTGACCCCAATTCCACCGACCGTATGGTTGCCAGGTCTGTGCGTCTATTTCACGGCAAAGCTGTGATCATTCTGCGCAGTAAGTCCGGCGACCCGGGAAGGGTAGCGCTCACCGCCGCAGCTCCGGGACTGGCCACGGCAAGCATCGAAGTGTCGGCGGAGTGACCTAGTTCTGAGCTATAGGACAACGAGTAGAGCAGTCCCTGACTGCTCTACTGGGTTTTGCATGGTTGTCACTTGGGCTTACTGAGGCGCTCAAGCACCTTTCCTAATGCTGCTACTACGGGCGCGCTACTCAGCATCGGCCAGGCTCCTGCGGCTTCTTTGGGGCCAAAGGCCTCCCATTCTTTGGAGAATGCCGCGCGCAGCTGCTTTTTCGTTTGCGCCCTTGGTGCCGCCGGTGCCTTCAGTAGGTTTTGCATAGCGTCTTCCGCCGCGGCCAATAGTTGCGCTTGAGGCACCACGGCGTCGACCATGCCAAGCTTCAGAGCCTCTTCGCTACTTGGTAACAGACCGTTCAGCAGTAACTTTTCGGCCGCTCTTTGGCCGATGGTCCGGGCCATCAAGCCACCCCAATATTCGGGCACCGGGATACCAAGGGCTACTTCGTTAAGGCCGATATTGCCAAAGTCCGTCATGATGCGGACGTCACAGCACAGCGCAGTCACACAGCCGCCTGCCGGTGAGGCACCGCGAATCGCAGCGACGGTGGCTAGTCTTGAGCGGTAGAGGCGTGCCAGGAATGTGGTTTGCGTCACCCAAAAGTCGGTATAACGCTCCTGACTGGTCTTGGGCGCGTAAAGCTCATTGATATCATTTCCAGCTGTAAACACATCGCGCTTTAGTCCAGATTGTAAAATCAGCCCATGAACCTGCGGATTAACCTCGAGCTCAGCTAGGGTCGTCGCTAGCTCGCGCCATAGTTCAAGGTTCATCGAATTGACCGGCTCTCGGGCTATCGTAACTATAGCGTAGCCATTGCTTTTTATTTCCGTACTGACGGCTTTGGGCAAATCACTCATAAAACTTAAGCTCCCATCGGTGAAGGTCGTCCTTAACCTTTACCGCGGAGCTCAAGAATCGACTAGTGAATTAGACTTCAGCCGCCGGTCTGAAGGCCGAGGATAAAGTCGTCAACACCGGAGTTCACGCCTGGACTCGGGTCGCCAGCATTTTGCTCAAGCGCATAAACCATAGCTGAGTGCATCGGTTGGGCGATGTGATCGAGTAGATACTGACGTGCCGGGACTGTACAGCGGGTGAGGATACTGAGTGTCTCGGCAGGAGTGTAGCGCGATAGCTGCCGCTGGATGTCATCGGCGGTAAAGGCTTTCAGTCTAGCCAGCTCGCCGCCAGAGGCGAAGCCTTCGGCTGCGGCCTTAGAGATAGAAGCGGCGTGTGGGACTGCCACAGAACGCGCTACGACTTGAGGCTGGGGCCGGGGAGTGATGTCTGGCGTGTCGAAGAATTTTGGCTCGGGACGGAGCGACAAGTCGCCAAATGAGTTACCAGTGCCGATGTCTGGCATCTTGGCCGGCTTGGTGTCGGCTACAGCTGCAAGGGCTTGCTGCTCGCGTTTTTTGAGTAGGGTCTGACGACGCTGCTCGTACTCAGCGATGATTTTCTGCTCGGCCTCGAGGCGTTTGACTTTACGCATTTCGGCAGCAAAGGCTTCGGCAGAGGAGGTCTCTTGCTCGAGCTTCAGCATGTCGGCCTGTTCGATAGCCTCGAGTTCTGCTTGGCGTCGCTTCGCCTCCATTTCCTCGCGAGCAAGCGAGTCTTCGAGGCGGTGTTTGGCAGCGATGGCTTCCTGCTTGCCGCGCAATTCTTTGCGGCGGTTGGCTTCAGCAACCTCTTGCTGTGCTCTCGCTACGGCGCGTTGCCGTGCTGCGTCCTCTTCTTGCTTCATGGCCTGATGGTGACGGATGCGAGCGGCCTCGGCCTCATGACGGAGCGCTTCTTGGAGTCGCTGCTCAGCCTCGGCGTTCTCCTGACCAATGGTGGCGTTGACGCGGGCTTCGGCGACTTTGGCCTCTTGGATCAGAGTCTCGGCGAGGCGCTCTTCGGCGGCGCGTTCTTCGCTGATCAGCTGTTCACGGAGACGGGCGCTGGCTGCTTCCTCTTCAAACTGGACGGCTTGTTCGAGGCGCTCTTCGGCCGCTTTGGCCTCCATGGCGGCGCGCAGTTTGGCGCGGTTGCCTGCGGGTTCGATCTCGGCCTGGATAAGGCGGTCACGGAGCATGCTAACGATGATGTTCTCGCAGAGCGCAATCTCTTTGGCGCGCAGTTGGGCTTGGGCTTCTTCTTGCTCCATGGCCTGCTCGGTGCGCAGTTGCGAAGCTTCGGCTTCGTCCGCGAGTTGGCGTGCCAGACGTAGTTTACTTTGCTCGACCTCTGCGAGGCGCCGATCTTCGGCCCGGATGACAGCTGCGGCTTCTTCGTCTTTGAGCGATTGCTCATGCCGCATCTTCGCGTCTTCGGCCTCTTTCGCTAGAGCGATAGTGAGGCGCTCGGCGGCAGCGGCTTCTTCGTCAGCCAGGCGGGCGGCGAGGCGCTCGTCGTAACTTGCTTTCTCAGCGGTCTGAGCTTTGGCGGCGCGCTCTTGGCGCTCGGCGTCAGCCTTAGTCTCGTAGGCTTGGCGCCAGCAGTCGACTTCCGCTTGTTCACGGGCACGGTCGCAGGCGGCACGCTCGTCGGCGGCTTCGGCTTCGGCGCGGAGTTCGTCGGCGAGGCGCTCGGCAGCGGCTTTTTCCTCAGCAGCGAGAGCGGCAGCTAGGCGCTGTTTACTCGCTTCCGCTTCGGCGACGAGCTGGGCCTTGCGGCGCTGCTCGGCCATGCGGCCTTCTTCAGAGATTTGTTGGCGGTAGCGCCGCTCGGCAGCAGCATCTTCGTTACGCAGCGCTGTGTCGAGGCGCTCGCGCGCTAAATTTTCCTCGTCCGCCAGGGCAGAGGATAGGCGATGCTGCGCGCGTGTTTCTTCTGCTCTAAACGCTTCGGCTAGGCGTTGCTCGGCGGCCAGGCGCTCTGCTTCTAAATTTGAGGCGAGGCGTTTTTCTGCATCGTCCGCTTCGCGTTTACGGGTTTCGCCCTCGCGTTCAGCCGCTAGCTTTTTCTCGGCAGCCAGACGCTCGGCATGCCTGGTCTTTGCTTGCATGCGCTCAAGTTGTAGCTGCCGTTGCTGGCGACGCTCAGACTCAGCAAGTTCCGCCTTGATACGGCGCGCTAGTCGCGACTTGCTCGCTGTCTCTTCTTGTTGCAGACGTTCATTGAGGCGTTGCGTCGCGGCTTCTTGTTCGGTTCTTAGTAGACCTTGGCGCAAGTTCTGCAGCGCAAATTCCTCGCGACTCTTTAGCTCCGAGGTGAAGGCTACGACCGCTTGCAGTTGGCGTTGGCTCAAGTCCGAGTCCTTGACCGGCACACTGGCCTTTGGTGACTGTCCGTCGTCACCGGACTCGGCTAGTTGTTCCTCAAGATCGGCGAGATCGACGCTATCAACGCCGTCGCTCTCCTCGGGGGAAGGTGCGGCATAGCTCTCGGGAGCTTGCTCGTCGTTCGCATGAGCGCTTGCGTTCACTACTTCTTCCTGGCCAACGATGTCTTTCGTGTTCATAGGTCTCTTGTCCGCTTCTTGAGTGTTTCGTGCTAATTTTAAATGGGAGAAGGGTAGGAGATAGGGCTATGAGGAGCGCTGAAAACCAACGCTTACTAAAACTCTAGCACCGTCCGCGCGACAGATAAATAAGGCGAATTTACCTAGTGATCTAAGATAACTAAGCAAAATTTGCCGACCAGTAAAAAGCCCGATTTGTAGGCAAAAGCTGCCCTCAAGCCTTGACCCTGCATGTCGTGATATCTTGTATTGGTAACGTGACGATCGCAGATTTGCCCCGAGGAGGAGAGATCATGGCGAAATTCGACGGCAACGGCTTACAGTTAGAGCCAAATCATGTACTGCCAAACATTAGTGAGTTTACAGACAAGATCAACTCCATGGTGCAGTTAACGCCGCCAGAGCCAGTCAAGATCGGTGACGAGGACGACCTTCTCGAAGTCATTAAACTCCACGCCCAGTGGCTGAACTCACTTTCGGCGCCAGCGCTTCCGGTACAAGGCAAGCGAGCTTGCTTCCGCGGTCTTAACCTGGCGGGCATGTCGTTTGCTGAATTTGACTTACGCGGCGCTGATTTTAGTGGCTGCAATCTCGAGGGAGCAAGCTTCAAGGATTCGCTCCTCGATTTCGCCGACTTTACCAATGCTAATCTACGCGGTGCCGATATGCGTGGCACGCGTCTCACCGGTGCTATTACGGTCGGTGCTGATTTAGAGGGTTGCGTGGCGGCCCCAGCATGACTCGAACATGCATCTAACCTTTAGGAAAGGCTTATTCTATCCCTTGAACTATGGGGCCCATTCGTCGTGGGGCATCAAAATACCCTACTGAGGGCCTTCGCTCCAATGATGATTTTTCATGAAAATCAAAAAATCTTGTGATAGAGTCCGCGACGTTCGGTAAAGTAATGCTTTCCCTAATTATTACGGGGACTAACGTCGGGAGTCTGCGGGTGGTGCGACAGAGCCTGGTCTGGATACTAGCAAGTGTCTTAAGCCTGTCGGTGGCCCAGGTCGCGACTGCCACGAGCGCCTACCGGGTGGCCGTGCTGCTGGATAAAGGCGGCAAGGACGATAAGTCCTTCAATGCCGCGGCCTTCAAGGGGACGCAAGAAGCCGAGAAAAATCTGGGCGTTAAAGTCAAAGTGCTCGAAGGCCGCGACGACAATTCGGCCGAGCCTATGCTGCGCTCGCTGGCCAGTAAACGCTTTGACCTGATCTTTGCCATTGGTTTCAGCCAGGCCGAGGCCGTTAAAAAGATCGCGGCCCAGTTTCCAGACCGGCATTTTGTCTTGGTTGACGCCGAGGTCAAAGCGCCTAACGTCGTCTCGGTTCTGTTTGAGGAGCACGAGATTGGCTACCTCGTGGGGGCCATGGCCGCCCTCACCACGAAGTCGGGCAAGGTGGGGTTCATTGGCGGGATGGACATACCGCTGATTCGTCGTTTTTATATGGGGTACGAGGCTGGTGTGAAATCCCAGCGGCCGAAGGACAAGGTCACCATCAACTTCACCGGAGTGACCGGCGAGGCTTGGAACAACCCACCTAAGGGTAAAGAACTCGCTATCTCGCAGTACGATCAGGGCGTGGACGTGATCTTTGCCGCGGCCGGCGCGACGAATATGGGTGTATTCGACGCCGCGGAAGAACGCGGCAAGTTGGCGATCGGTTGTGACTCTAACCAGAACTGGGTTAAACCTGGATTTGTTTTAAGCAGTGCGCTTAAACGCGTCGACAATGCTGTTTACCGCATGATCGAAGATGGTCAAAAAGGCGTCTTTCACAACGGCACTGTGCGCTATGGACTGGCCGACGGTGGTGTCGACTTCGCGCTCGACGATCACAACACCAAGCTACTGACACCTGTGATTTTGGCTAAGCTGGCAAAAATAAAATCTGACATCGTCGCTGGTAAGGTGAAGGTGCCAGACTACTACGTGGCGGCAAAAGCAAAGTGAGCACCCCCCCACAAGCCCCATCGGTCTCAGCTAGCGCTTATTCCGTAGAAATGCGCGGCGTCAGCAAAAGCTTCGGCAGCTTGCGGGCTAATGCCGACGTGTCCTTTGCGGTGCGCCGCGGCAGTATCTTTGCGCTGGTTGGCGAGAACGGTGCCGGTAAATCCACATGCATGAATCTTCTCTACGGCCTACACCGGCCCGATCAGGGTCAAATCTTGATCAACGGTCAAGAACACACCTGGAGCTCGCCCAGAGATGCGATTAAAGCTGGTTTGGGCATGGTCCATCAGCACTTTATGCTGGCGGCCCCGCACTCGGGACTCGACAATATCATCCTCGGTGACGAGCCTGAGGCCGCGTTGGGGAGTTGGTTACCTAAGTGGCTGCGCCCTATCGTGCGCAGCAAGGCAATCGACAAGCTGACAAGACTGATGGCCTCGCACCAATTGGCGGTCAACTTAGATGCTCTCGTTAATGCCACGCCCGTGGGTGTGCAGCAGCGACTCGAGATCTTGAAACTACTCTACCGCGATGCCCAGATTCTGATCTTGGACGAGCCGACCGCCGTCCTGACACCACAAGAAGCGGCATCGTTTTATACTAACCTTGCTCATTTGAAGGAGCAGGGGAAAACTGTCATCGTCATCACGCACAAACTCAGCGAAGTGCTGACGCATGCCGATGATTACGCCGTGCTGCGCGCTGGACGCATCGTGGCAACCGGTACCACCGATGGTCTGACGGAACAAACTTTGGCCGAGCAAATGGTGGGACGCGCCGTGCAGCTGACGGCAGCAAAACCGCCAGAGCCGCAGCTTGGTGGTGTGGCGCTCTCCTGCCATCAGCTGAGTCTCGGACTCAAGGGCGAAAAACCACGGCTATCCCAGATCGATCTTACCTTGCGCAGTGGTGAAATTTTGGGAATCGCCGGCGTCGAGGGCAACGGCCAGTCAGAGCTCCTGGAGCTACTGGCAGATCCGCATGAATATTTTCGGCGGCATGATGTGCGGGGCAAATTAAACGCCCATGGTCAGCTAACTATGTTTGGCACCGACGTCCGGCATATGCGTGCTGCTGCCGTGCGGGCGCTTGGGGTTGGTATGGTGCCCGAGGATCGGCATCGCCAAGGCCTCTTGATGGACCAAGACCTCACGCAAAACTTTCTCCTGGGTCTCGCTCATGAGCCCGAATTTAGCGAATCAGGCATCATTCGCTCACAGGTTGTCCAGGATAGACTGCGTGAGGCAATCAAGGAATTTGACATACGTCCGGCATCGCCATCGGCACTGGCCCATGGCCTTTCCGGTGGTAATCAGCAGAAGCTCATTCTTGCGCGCGAGTTTGCGCGCAAGCCGAACCTCCTCATCTGCGCGCAACCAACTCGCGGTGTTGATGTCGGTGCTATTGAATTCATTCACGAGCGTATTCTAGCCGCACGTAATGCAGGTATGGCCATTTTACTCGTATCCTCGTCTCTTGAGGAAATTCTGGCACTCTCTGATCGTATTGTTGTCATGTACGAAGGTCGCTTGGTAGGTGAATGCGAGCGCGGCGTCGACGAGGCAAAGCTGGGTCGCCTCATGGGGGGTGTCCTTGACTAGCGTAAACCGTATGCGCAATGTTGCCCAGTCGCTGCGGCCCGTCGTTGCTGCCTTGGTCGGTCTTCTTCTCGGTGTAGGGCTCACGGCGTTTGCCGGAGAAAATCCGTGGCAAGTACTAGTCGTCATCATTCAGGGTGCAGTCGGTACGTCTTATGACCTTGGCATGACACTCTTTTATGCAACGCCGCTCATTTTTACCGGTTTAGCCGTGGCACTTCCATTTAGAGCTGGTCTCTTTAATATAGGTGCCGAGGGCCAGCTGCTGATGGGTGCTGTGGCTGTGGCGGCTCTTGGCGTCTCGTTACCTAATATTCCGGCCCCCTACAGTGCCGTACTCGCTGTACTAGTTGCCTTCGCCGGCGGTGCTCTGTGGGGCGCAATGGCGGGTTGGCTGAGAGCCTACCGTGGCAGCCACGAAGTCATTACCACCATCATGCTCAACTTTGTTGCCGCTGGGCTGACGAGTTGGGTAGTGCTGGCGCTGATCCCGAGCACGGATTCACAAAATCCTGAGTCAGCCAAGATCGGTGCTGGCTATATGTGGCATGCTTTCAGTCTATTCGGTGGTGCGCCCGTGACGGCTGCTTTACTTCTGGCCGGTTTAGTCGCGCTCGGCATCTGGCTGGCACTTAAATACACCGTGCGCGGTTTTGAGCTGAAAGCTACGGGCCTAAACACCGATGCGGCTCGCTTTGCTGGTATCGATACGCGCCTTACCCAGCTATGGGTAATGGCTATCGGTGGTGGCCTAGCTGGACTTGTCGGCGTGGCTGAGGTGTGCGGCAACAGCGGTAGATTTCGCCTGGGATTTTCTCCCGATTACGGATTTATCGGGATCCCTGTGGCACTGATGGCTAGGGCTCATCCGCTGGGACTGGTCGCCAGTGCGCTGATGTTTGGCATTCTGCAGAAGGGTACCTCGGAGCTTGATCTCGAGACGGATCACGTGACCAAAGATTTGGCTGGTATCATTCAAGCCATGGTCGTCTTGGCTGTTGCGGCTGATGGAGCGCTGGCGTGGCTCATGCGCCTGCGTCGGCAGACGGCTGCCAAAGGAGGTAGGGCACATGGATAGCTATCTCCTAGACATCTGCGGCGCCTCGGCGCGCTTAGCGACACCGCTGATATTTGCCGCCATGGGTGGCCTAATCTGTGAGCGCAGCGGGGTCATCAATATCGCACTCGAAGGGATGATGCTCGTTGGAGCGTTTGCCGCCGCTGTGGTGACCTACGATCTGTCGTCACCGTGGCTTGGTCTTGTTGCCGGTGGCGCGACTGGATTACTGCTCGCTGCATTTTATGGCTGGATCGTGCTGCCGCTGCGTGCCAATCAAATTGTCGCCGGCACAGGTATCAATATGCTGGCCTACGGTCTGCCGCCCTTCTGCGCCAAAGTGCTCTATGATGTTACTGGCTCAACACCGGCCATCGACTTGGTGCACCGGTTTGCCTATGCGCCTATTGTGATCGCGCTTGTGCTCCCGGTCGTCCTAGCAGCGGGGCTAAGGTTTACGCGTGGTGGCCTGTGGTTGCAGTTTGCCGGTGAGCACCCAGCAGCGCTCGCTGCTGCAGGCATTAATGTCGCCAGAGTGCGGTGGGCTGCGGTTTTGGCCTCCGGCTTTTTTGCTGGTCTCGGCGGGGCAAGTCTCTCGATCTTCCTGTCGTCGTCGTACTCGCGCAATATGACCTCTGGCCGTGGATTCATTGCTCTTGCTGCACTGATACTCGGCAAATGGAAGCCAGTCCCGACGCTCGTGGCTTGCTTGTTTTTCGGTTTAGCTGACGCTATGCAGATGCGTCTCCAGGGTATTGAACTACAGTATTTGGGCAAGGTGCCCGTGCAGTTTATTCAGATACTGCCTTACGTCGTCACCATTGTTGTTTTGGCAGGATTTGTCGGGCAGGCGCGCGCTCCGAAGGCGCTAGGCAAGTAAAAGTGCGTGTGATTACTGAGACGTCAGCGCCTCCAGCGTGACGTCCAGTTTATGATCCGCGCTCAGCGACTCAACAGGAATTAGTTTATCACTGTAGCCGCGAGCTAGGACAGTGATCGTGGTGTCACCGGCAGTGATGGGAATTTCCATTAGAGTCGAGGGACACTGGTACCGTCGCTCGGTGGCGCCTGCTATGACGATTTCGTCACAAATGGGATTCGTGGTGACGGTGAGCACAAAGTCTGATGTTGGAGGGGGCGGAGCGTCTGGCTTTGGGGGAACGTCTGCACTGGGCGCGCCCTCAGTCGCTGCGGCCACCGGCGGTGTGACTTCGCTACTTGGGGTGGCAGCGGGTGCTAGTGATGTTGGGGGAGTGGATGATGCTGGTGGCTCCTCGGCTACAGTAGTTGCCTCATTCACCGCAGTGGGAGGGACGCCGCACTCTTTCTTACTGCCCTCATGAGCTGCGACCATATTGTAGCTGCAGCGACGCCAAATGGTGACCTCGTCCTCAGATTTGCAGCTGCGCATGCGCGGTGAGTCACAGACTAGACCAACGATGCAAGGAGGAGGAGCAAGATCAGCAGGCGGGCCAACCTCCGTGGCTGAGCGTGCGGGGCGGTTTTTAACGGCTCTAATGAGCACTTCGGCTATGGCCGTGTTTTCGCAGGTTTGCGTGGCTCTCATCTCAGCAATTTCATCGACAATCGCTGTTGCCGTGCATCTGACAATCATGTGGTCGCCGTCGGTCACGGTTTCTGGGCCGTTAAACCAAGTGGGTGCGCGGCAGCGGCTGGCCGCCCAAGCTGTCGTCGCGGTGAGCGATGCAACGGCTGACGGCACCAGTAAGAACAGTGCCACGATTATTAAAGTTTTGTTTATGACACTCATCGTCTGGTCCTGATCACGGCGGATACTTGGTCGGGAATGTTCTTGGATCGAATCTAAAGGTGGTGCCTACGCGTGGCAACTTCTGGTTGAGGCGGATAAAGAGGACTGCGCCCTCTTCGACTGGGAATCCCCGTGGCGATTTCAGCTTGGCCTCCGGTCCGTAGAAGTGGACGACGTGTCCCTTAACCGTTTCGCCATCGACCTCGGCTAGGAGTCTGTCGTTCATTTTCAAGCCCCAGGCTCTGCCGCGATCGAGATAGACCCAGGCGCGGTCGCGCTTAACGACTTGGGGCCACTCGGCGAGTTGTAGGGTTTTTTCCTCAGCTTTCACGAGTGAGACCAGGCTATCGTAGCCTGGACCCGTCAGCTCCACTGTGGCAGCTGCACCGTCACGGCCGAGAATATTACCCTGATAGTCATCATGAACGTGTTTACCGTATACAGATTCGAGGAGCGCACCAGTCACGGTGAACTTAACCGGCACTTCAGGTTTGAAGGTAGCCTCTCCATCGTGCATCCAATCGAGCAATAACATCCGCGTTGGCCGCTTAAGTGCGGCGGGTTGACCGAGCAAGTCCCTGAGTAGTCCTAAATGGTCGTGGCCTAGGGAGCGCACCACCGTGTGCTCTGGTGCCAACTGCTCCTCTAGGAGTTGATTGAGGCACCAGCTACTACCCTCGTCGATGCGTGTGACTTCTTTGCCAAGAGTTAAACCTAGATGCATCGCATCCGTTGCGACTTTGGGCTTAATCGTCGCCTTGGCGATCGCTTTGGTGGCGAGGTCTTCTAGTTTGCTCGTGAGGAAATTGGTCATCTGCTCTTTAGTCCGGAGCTTGGCCCAGTCACCGCGCGGGATAGCTGTATGAGCTGACCCTAGCACCGTATTTAGTTTGCTATCCGTTACCGTGACAAAGAAGAGATGGCGATTCATGATCGAGCACCAACTAGGCTCCACCGTCACCGATGGGACGCCAACTGCCGCCTTAGGTTGACCAGCTTGTATTTGGTCAGTGCGACGCTGATTATTATGGGTTGGCTTGGTGCGCGTTAAGGACTTGGTGACGAGGTCGGGTGCAGTGAGCCAGCTCGCTGCTAGAGCTTTGGCGCTCGCATTAAGTGCAGGCCTTGTACGCGCGGCTTCGGCACTATCGATGTTGAGTAGGCGCCACGGCATACTGAGGCCCGCCGGGTAGGGTAGGGGGGCTGGGGCCTGATCCACTGAGCCCGGGGCAGCGGCAGACAGTAACAACAGGGCTAGGGCACCAAGCAATGGCACGCTGCTGCGTTTGAGATTTGGGTGACTAACCCCCATGGATCCTCCCTACGAGGTATCGGCAAAAATTGCCGGGGGATTAGCACCCTAAACTTGGTTTATTTAGTCATTTGGTGGTTGCGATAAAAGCGGTCGATTAGCACAGCAAATATAGGACATCATCTCAACTAGGCGCGAACAAAGGCGTCACCGTGCGTTGCTTGATTGTCTTTAAGCAGGCGGACTGGCCGTCTGAGTCCCTGTTAATGCCCTTTTGATCGTTGGTGATCACAATAGCCTCGGGGATTGCCTCCCAATGCCTGAGATCCGGACGAACGGTGCTCTTCACCACGTCGCCACTAGAAGCCATCACGGCGACGCCGCCGCGCAGGCTGAGCTGGCAGAGGGCTCCTTTCACATCCATGCTCACATCAGCGGTGCAGCCACCCACGGCAATGCCGGCTCCGGCAACTACGGTCGAGATGCCGTAAATGATGCCGACGGGCATGCGGATCCAGGTCTTGGCGTTGACCAGCGGGTGATAACTGTTGCTGTGTCGAATGGCGATCTTTTTAAACCAGGTATTAGTTGGTACGACGATCGAGCTAGGGTCTGAGCAGGTGGCGATAAACGGTGTAGTTGGTTTCACCGCAAGGAAGCCGTTGGAGGAGTCGGTAAACTTAAGCGACCAATCGAGCTCCGGGAAGTTGCCAACGGCAGCTATGTGCCACGAGGGGGTGCTTGACTTGAGGTCGATATTCTTGACGCGATTGGCCGCAAAATAGCGCAACTCTGACGACGATTGTGGCGATTTACTGAGCCAGAGCCAGAACGGCCGCGATGAATAACCCTCGCGCGGGAAGTTGTCCCACAGGGTGGCTTGCAGCAGGGCATTGACCGGATCCTGGCCGTGGTTATAAGTCGCCGCGACCTCCTCATTATAAAACCTATTGAGCTCAGCCGTGACCTGATCCGTGCGCTGCAAATTGACGAGTGCCATGGTGATCAAGAATGACAAATACCCACGCTCGTAACTCTCTAGTACGTAATCGGTGACCGTACCCTCGGCGACAAACAGCTCGAGCGACTCTTTGAGGACGGAGTAAGTTTTGTGACTATAAGCGTCCCGAGCCTTAGAGCCTATGGCCACGGTTTCTTCGTAGCACTCGTTGGCAAATAACTGCGAGACACGATTAAGCGTGTCGATAGGATCTGACCAGCGGATCTTCTTTTTAGGGGCATCAGGAATTCGAGTGGCTAATCACCGAAAACATGTATAATCCAGGGAATGAACGACAAAGATTTATACGCTCAAATTTTAGGCATCTCATTCCCGTGGTCAGTTGAATCCGTGAAGCTCTCAATTGAGTCTAACTCAATCACAGTGGCCCTCGAGTTTGACCAGAGTTACTCATTTCCCTGCCCAGAGTGCTCGGCAGAATGCCCACGTCACGACAAAAAGCCTCGCAGATGGCGGCATCTAGATACATGCCAGCTAGACACAATCATTGAATGTCAAGTCCCGCGGATTAAATGCACGGAGCATGGCGTAAAAATGGTGAGTGTCCCATGGGCCGAAAAGGGATCTCATTTTACGTTATTGTTTGAGGCATTGGTTATCAAATGGCTGGAAGCCGCTCCAGTGTCAGCGGTATCTGAACGCATGAGAATTGACTGGGATTCCGCTCTACGAATCCAGCACAGAGCTGTTGAGCGCGGGTTAAATCGCCGAGGCCCTGTCACGCCAATTGATATATCAATCGACGAGACTAGCGAAAAGAAGGGGCACAACTATTTGACTGTTGTCAGCGAAGGGGGTTGTGTACTCCACGTAGAGGCAGGTCGTGACAAGGAGTCCATTGATGCATTCTGGAATACCCTATCTGATGAGGCTCGTGCAGGCGTCCGAAGCGTCAGCATGGATCTGTGGAATGCCTATCGTTCAAGTACCCTAGAATATGTCCCAGATGCCGAGTCGAAGATTTGTCTCGACCGATTTCATGTTGCTGGATATTTCGGAAAGGCCGTTAACGATGTTCGAAAGAAAGAGCATCGCAAGCTAATGGCAGAGGGTGACGAAACTCTAAAGGGCACAAAATACGATTGGCTAAGAACAAGCGCCGCAATCGATAATCGCAGCCGAAGAAGCTTCATGGAGGTGGCAAACAGCGCGCTAAAAACATCTAGAGCTTGGGCGTTAAAAGAGATCGCGCATGGCCTGTGGGATTATGTGTACATAGGTGTAGCTGAACGAGAATGGAAGCAGTTGCTGTCGCGTATGGCGAAAAGCCGACTTGAGCCAATGAAGACGCTGGCAAAAAGCTTGAAAAAACAACTTTGGATGATCATTAACGCGATCAGGCTAAAGGCGAACAGCGGCAATGCGGAAAGCAACAATGCTAGAATCCAGAAAGTAAAAAAGATGGCATGTGGCTTTCGCAACACCGAGAATTTTAAGATGGCGGTCTACTTCCATCTTGGTGGATTAGACTTGCAACCTGACTTGCTCGCCACTTGATAACCGGAAGCCCCTCTTTTTAAGATGCGTGCAACGCTCCGGTCCTAGGGGAGGGATTTTATCGCCGTCAGAGGTGGTGACGCAGGCGCTGAGGATGGCTAAAGATAGGACGATGGGAGCGAGTAGTTTGTATGATTGAGTCATAAATACCCTAAAGCCCTAAAGTTTAAAAACCGGCGCAGCACGAGAGCATAAAGTGATTTTTCATGTAGTCTGGCGATTTTAGTCTAACTTGCGATACTCGCCGCGATCAACTGTGAACGATGGAACATGGACTGGCCACTCAATTCGTTTTGGTGGTGCTCCCCTGTTAAGGGGCTTGTGTCGAGTCTCAAGGAGCAAATCGATGAAGATACCATCACAGTAGATTGGTACTTGCCGTAGTGGCAAATTGATAAATAGGTTTGCGACTGATGACCGGAAGATAATTGAGCAGCAGATTGCGAGTTATATCTCCGCAGATCATTTTGATGCTTGGGTCGTTTTTGAGCGACTTACTGTGCGAGCGATGCGGCGGTTTGACCGTTTTTCCGCGGATTATCGTAGATTTTCCCGATATGCAAATATTCACAAGGGATGTATTAGTGACGAATTCATTGCGACAGAAAAGTTACGCCTTGGTCTTGCGACCTCGCCGGATCTGGTTAGGTTCGCAGCTAAGTTGACTGAAGACGTCTTCCTCGATTAGGTGATGCATAGGATCGATCCACGGGTTATGCACCAAGTATGGATTCTTATCTCCAGTAGCCAGCATATACACTCTCTGATCTGGAACAAAACGGTTCACGTAGCGATGGTCGGACGTGTAGGTCACGATATGGTATTCTGGGTTCTTCTCGCAAAAATCTTGCAGTGACGGTGTATTGCTACTTTGAAACATACCAATTTGGCTGAACGGATCAAAGCCAAGCCAAAGTATCTCGTCGCGATCGACTATGATGCTCACAGCCTTATGAAAGGCAGCACCGTCTAGGATCAATTCCATGTGCTCTTTGTTGGCAACTGCGCCCACGAATCACCCCCTTCGCCCATTGATGGCTTTCGGCATAGAGGGCTGTGACCCTTTAATTGTCGTGGGTGAGTAGTGTTCTCGATAAGCGAAAATCTTGCGACTTTGGTTAATCAAGGTCGGGTGTTGTGATAACTTGGTGAACGAGGCATTAATCCGGGTAACTCGTCCCGCCAAAGTTTTTGCATGAAAGTGCGCCAGTGGAGGTGGTGCACTTCATCCAGTAAGCGATCCAAGGGGTCGTTTGAGACGACATAGTATTTAGCTACTAGTCCGTCTTGCTTGAGCGCTGCGAGTCCGCTCAGGTCGCTTCTGCTCACTTTGGTCGTAGATTTGACCTCAATAGCGACGCGATCCTCGATGATAAAATCTACTTCGATCTTGTCGTCTGTGCGCCAGAAGTAAAGCTTGTCTTTGATACGGCGATAGCTCAGGTATGCTTGGAGCTCCATGGCAATCCAGGTTTCAAATAGATTACCGTAAAGATTCGAGTTGCGATCGACGTGCTTTGTACCTGCTAGAGTATTGACCACGCCTGTATCGAAGAAATAAAACTTGGCCGTACTTATGGACTTACGTGATGTTGGTTTTTTCCACGGCTGTAGCTGAAAGCCGACCAACGTATCCTCAAGGATTTGAAAATAACCTGCGACTGTAGGAGCGGAGACTCCAGCATCTCGTGCGATGTTTGCGAAATTGATCAATTGCCCATTACTCAAGGCCGCTAGACGTAAAAACTCGACAAAAGCAGGTAGTTTTCGTATCGCTCCCTCTGCCTTAATTTCCTCGTTGATGAAGGTGCTGACGTAGGCATCTAGTTGCTCGATTGGGTCCGAGCTGTTGACGACTGCAGGTAGCCCACCAAAGCGAAGATACAGATCTAGATCAAAGTGCGGCAGCTCTGCGTAGGTTAGCGGAAACATTTTGGCAATCCAAGCGCGACCAGCCAGTAGATTGACCCCCTGGGACTTCAATTTGCGCGCACTGCTACCGGTGAGCAAAAAGCGCCAGCCATGCTCTTCGATGAGCCGGTGTACCTCGTCGAGCAGCACAGGGATCTTTTGCACCTCATCTATCACAACGACGACAGCGCTATCTGCAGTTCCTGGGCGGATCTCGGCCCTGATCATAGACTCAAGTAGGGACGGATCTTGTAAAAGACGCATCTGAATAGAAGAACGTAGGAGGTCGATCTTGATCGCTATGTCTTTTAGGGTGTTGCGGATCAGGTAACTTTTACCTGTCCCCCTGGGGCCGAACAGGAAAAATGAATTTTTCCTGATTAAATCGGGTAGGTTTAACGTTCTTTGATAGCCATCCATAGAAAAGTATTACTTTCGATTTTGGTCAAAAATATAAAGTAGCACTTTTGAATGCGGATCACAAACTTTCTCGAAAAGGGCGTGCGGTCACTGGCGCTAGGTTACTGAAATAGTGAGCACCACTGATTTAATTCTTAGCACATGACATTGGGTAAATCGGTGCCCTGGGTCTAAAATTGAGGTGAAAAAATTTGGCATTTATAGGGCTAAAGTTTTCGGTGTTTAGGACCCGGTGCCTGGACTTTTTTCACCGCTCGCCCGGAGCAGCCGGGCGCGGAAACTGAAAGGCTAAGGTGGCGGCATGCATGCGGTTCTGGTTGATTTCTATTCCTACGATGGTATTGTAGAAATAGAAGCGAATATTACAATAGCGTTGTAAATAGTGTAACATAATGAAATTCAAGCGTTATTTAAAGCCACCCGAAGACTCGTTCTTGCTGCTGGGACCGCGAGGCACCGGCAAGTCGACATGGATCCAGGAGTCCATTGCAGCCGACTTGGCAATCGACTTACTTGAGAGTGATCGCTTTCTAGAGCTTTCGCGAACACCAAGTCTACTGCGTAAAATGTGCGAACCTCTAAAAGAGGGTGCATGGGTCGTCATCGATGAAATTCAAAAGGTCCCCGGACTCCTCGATGAAGTCCATGCTTTGTACCAGAAAAAAAAGCTGCGGTTTGCGATCACTGGCTCAAGTGCACGCAAATTAAAAATGAATCATGCCAATCTCCTCGGCGGGCGCTTGCTTGATTTGCAGTTCTATCCTCTTAACGGCTTAGAACTCGGTGATGCCTTTGATTTGAACTCTTGCCTGCACTATGGCTCGTTACCTGGCATTGCCAGTGACTACAGCAAAAGCGTGCCGCGACTTGCCAGTTACCTGACGACTTATCTTCGTCAAGAGATTTTGGAGGAGGCAGTTGTACGCAGCCTAGATCCATTTCGTCGGTTTCTCGACATAGTAGGGCTGACGAACGGTCAGTTATTGAATAAGGAGTCAATCGCTCGCGAAAGTCAGGTCAAGCGTACTACAGTCGATCACTACTTCGGTATTTTGGAAGATACGCTTCTCGGTACTATGGTGTCTGCTTGGTCGCCAGGACTAAAGACCAAAGAAAGCAGGCATCCTAAATTTTATTTGTTTGATCCAGGCGTAGTTAGTGCCACAGCTGGACTGCTCAACCAGCCTCTCGAAAGCGCTTTCCTAGGCTTTCAGCTCGAGACCTTTGTGCTTGGGCAATTACGTGCCTACTTGAGTCAGACGTTCAAGCTGTTCCCGATTTATCACTACACCATTAATGGGTCCTACGATATCGACTTGATCATACAGACCCGCAAGCCCGTCATGGGTAAACCCGGAGAACTGATCTGCATCGAGATTAAATACGGGAACAAATACCGCTCTGAATGGACCCGTGGACTGAGGGACTTTGCAGGTCTGAGCAAGGACAAAATCAAGGCCACTCATCTTATCTACTGTGGCCAAGATCGTATGCGAGACGATGGTGTCGACATCTGGCCTGTAGCTCAGTTTATAACTGAGCTTTTTCAAGGTGCAGTCATCTGATACGTGATCTCTGCCCGAGCACTAACTGTGGTGCCAAAAGACGTCGTTGCAGAAACATCAAGCTGACTCAGAGTTGGTTTACCAACTTGTCCCTCGAGTTCAAATGGTTCGGTCACCCAGTAATAGCGATTAGGCATGTCCTTACGTGCTTCCAATCTGTCGATTTTGACCTCGCGGGCGCCGCTGGCAGAGAGCACTTCTGCCGTGATGTCCTCTTTCTTGATCCCAATGAGTGGCTGACCTAGGCTTGCCGCTGCCTGAACTAGTTCTTGAGCATTCGCGGTCACACGCACCGCCTTCGGATCACCGGTTAGTTGCTCCAGATAGCCCTGCGGATTATTGGCACTGCCGCTGGTGTAGCCGACAAATAGGGCAAAAAGCGTGACATCCGGAATTTGGCGCAGAGCCTGCGCTGCCTGCAGTCCGGAGCTACGTGCGTCACCCAAGCCCACAGTTGGCGAGCCATCAGACACGAAGTACACCAATTTTTTACCGGGGATGTTAGCCAGGACGGATGCCGCCTCAGAAAATGCGGCGTAGTAGTTGGTGAATCCCGCTAAATCGGCACCGCAGAAAACATTGGCACTTAGAGGTAGCTGATCGATGGGAGCAATTCCTGCTGCCGTCCGCGCAGCGGTGGAAAAGTTGACGACACCGGCGCGTGCCGTAACGTTAGGCATGGCGCGATATTTCTCCGCTAAAACTTGAGCCGCACGGAGGCGTCCGCAGCTGCCACCAGAGGTCTTGTCATTGGGGCCTTCAAGGAGTGCGCCCTCCATGGATCCAGAATGATCGATGACGAAGAGCAGGGTGACGTCGCCTGTCAATGCAACTTGAGGGCATAACTCGCCGGCAGCGCGCACTTGCGCGCCAGCCTTGCCAAAGAATTCCGATTTAAACGGTACGTCATTCTTCGCTTGATCGTTGCACGGTAACCACAACACCCCGGACGCATCGCTAAACAGGCTACCTTTATCGCCCGGTCCGCCACCACCTGGCGCACCCACGGGAACGTTGCCGTTGCCACCACCTTGGCCGCCACCCGGCGCAGTCTGATTGGCACCGTTGTCGCCTCCGCCACCTGGTGCATCACCAATCGTGGGGTTGTTACCTTGAGCGAAAAGCGCGTCCACTAGGTCTTTGAGTGGTTGGCCTTGTACCCAACCCGGCACTTTGATGTCATTGGTTGGCGGTGTCCCGTAGGCCTGTGGGTCGATCGCGGGATCCGCACCGTTGATGCCTGGGTTTTTAGTGCTGTCGTTACCAGTACCGTTAGCCGATGGGCGCGAACCCTTAGCACCGGTTTCCTTGCCGCCAAAGCTAGCTTGGTTGCAGCCAAATACTAACGAGATTGTGAGTGCCGCCAGGCCTGCGGCCACGGCGAAACGCGGGAGTCGAAGTGTACCCTGAGTACGCATTTACTTACCTTTCTCATATTTCGACTCCCCTTATTTTAGTTTAGTAGCTGCAAGAACTGTGCGCGTTACCGTGTCTATAGAATCCAATGAGTTAGACCGAATTCAAACAACAATCGTTTAATACCTAGTCGTTTTTAGTCGTGCTTTCGACAGGATCACGGTGTGGTCCGGTGATAAGTGATGTCGGTCGTCGTGCTAACGGTGCCGCCCAGTGATGTCGTGGCCGTTACGCCTAGCTGTTGCAGTGTCGGCTTACCTGCTTCGCTGATGAGCTCGAAGGGTTCGGTGACCCAGTGGTAACGGTTTGGTGTGTCTTTACTGGGCTCGAGTCTTTCGATCTTAATGGCGCGGTTGCTGTTGCCCGAGGATAGCTGGGCGACGATATCCTCTTTTTTGATCACTATGATCGGCTGGCCTAGACCGGATGCTGCTTGCACCAGCTCCTGGGCATTAGTGGTGACACGCACGGCCTGAGGGTCGCCAGTGATTTGTTCGAGATACCCCTGAGGATTGGTAGTTTTGCCGCTCGTGTAGCCGACAAAGAGGGCATACAAAGTGACGTCCGGAACCTGACGCAGAGCCTGGGCAGCCTGCAGGCCGGAGCTACGCGCATCGCCTAAACCAAGAGTCGGTGAGCCATCGGAGATAAAATAAACAATTTTTTTGCCCTGAATTTTTGAGAGAACCGAGGTTGCCTCGGAAAATGCCGCGTAATAGTTAGTGAGTCCCGCCAGATCCGCGCCGCAGAACAGAGAGGCGTTCAATGGTAGCTGACTGAGCGGAGCCATGCCCGCTGCGGTCCGCGCTGACGTCGAGAAGTTGACGACGCCAGCCCGCACATTGACGTTCGGCATGGATTTAAACTTGTCGGTCAGAGCCTGAGCGGCACGGAGGCGTCCGCATGAGCCGCCACTGGTCTTGTCGTTGGGGCCCTCGCCGCCAGCACCTTCCATCGATCCCGAACGGTCAATCACGAAGAGCACGTTAACGTCGCCCGTGATCTGAGTCGTAGGGCAGAGCTCGCCAGCGACGCGTACTTTAGCGCCTTCTTTGGCGAAAAACTCTGACTTCAGTGGACTCGCATTGAGGCCTTGGTCGGCGCAAGGCAGCCATAAAACACCCGAGGAATCATTGTGGATGCTGCCGTTCTGGCCCTCATCGTTGCCACCGATGGTGGGCACGCTCGGTGTAAAGAGTCCGTCTATTTGCGATTTCACTGCTGGGCCCTGCGTCCAGCCAGCTTTGCTGATGGCGTCGGTAGTGGGGGTTCCGTAGGCTTTGGGATCGACTGCCTGGAGGTCGCCTGCTACGGCCCCTCTCTTTTTACCCTGGACCCCCTGCTCTTTGCCGCCAAAGCTTGCATTTTTGCAACCCCATGTCAGAGCGGTCGTAAGAACGGTCAGACCAGTCACTGCTGCAGTGCGCCGCAGCGGCATCATCCGCACGAGCCGCAAGGTATGTAAATTCAGCATCGGCCTTCCTTTCTCTTATGAGACTCCCTTGATCAGCATCGTCGATTGCAAGAAGTGAGCGCAATCTAAAACCTTGGAAATTCGCAATCTTGAGTCTTTGGTAAGGGGCGTTTGTCAAAAGCTTGGGCACCCAAGTGAGTGGGATGGTAGGCACGAAAACCCTAATGGTCGCGGACTTGAAGGTCGGTGCCAGACAATTGTACGGTATCTGCTAGGTGTCCACCTGGTTTTTGTGTATTGTGACGGATGTTCCCAGTTGTCTGGAGTCGAGGCGATCATGGCGTTACTTACCCCCGCGGCTGATCTCAGTCGTGGTTTTAAGACCTATATCGAAGGCGTACGGTGGTTGTGGGCGCATCCTCGCTACTTGCTGCTCCTTGCCGTGCCATGGTTTGGTGGGTTTGGTAGCGTGGTGGCAGGTCTGACGGCGATGGTGGCCTACGCACCTGAACTGACGGCGACGCTCCTGTTCACCC
>VGTI01000031.1 GCA_016874735.1 Deltaproteobacteria bacterium | reverse complement strand
CCCACTTGAGAGCCACAGGCGCTCAGTGCGATGGCTAATACAACTAATGCAACCTTGTTGAGTTTAGTTAATGGCAATGGTTAGGTCCTATAAACGCGACATCGGGCGTAGGTTCCAGACATCACAATTGCTTATCGGCAAAATTCAGAAAAAATTTAGAGGTAACTGATCCCGACTCGTACGGTGTGGTGAAAATTCCAGCAAAAAAGCGCTAGATCAACTGCTCGTGGGCTGTTAAATTTACAAAGAATTTCATCTGTTTACATTTTTTAGGGTGAGTTTTTGAGCCACCAACCGTCGAGCTGAGGTGATGCTATGTATGGTAAGCCCCGCCGGGTCTCGCTAGTCCCGTCTTTGCTGTGGGTGGGTTTTCTGGTCTCGGGTTGCCAAAGTACGGCTGTCCACAACCGCATTAATCCAGTGGAGCGGTCCCAAGGTGCTAGCGAGGCCTCACAGCGAGGCACCAACAGTGGACGCTCGTACCCACCGGGTCAGGTTGGCATTCCCGGTCAACAGGCTGCCAATGCGGGCCCAGGTTCAGCTGGCTGCGGCAAGTCCCCGACAGCCCTGGGCTTGCACGACGGTTCCGTTAGTGTCAATGGCGCGCAACGAACCTTTCTACGCTACCTGAGCCCTAACTATGATCCCAACCGGCGCCACATCCTGATCATTGGCTACCACGGTTTAGGGCTGGACGGGACCTCGCCGCGTCGTGATCACAAGTGGACGACACTTGAGGAGTCTTCTCAAGATGCTGCGATATTTATTTACGCAAATGCTGCGGGTGGATCCTGGAGCGGTGGTGGTAACAGCCGGGATGTGCTTTTTTTCGACGAGCTTGTGAGGGCCTCTGGAGATGAGCTCTGTGTCGATAAGGCACGCGTTTTTGTGCATGGATTCAGTAACGGTTCGTACTTCGTAAACGCTCTGGCAAGTGCCCGTAACTCTGCCATTCGCGGTGTGATTACTGTCGCTGGCGGCGGCGGTGGCACCAAGATGCCAGTTATGGTCATCCACGGTAAGCAAGATCAGAACGTGGGGTTCTACGGCAATGCTCCGAGTACTGTTAATGCCTATGCGCGCGCCAACGGTTGTAAGGTGCCTCCCAGTATCGATCAGTTGAAATCTGATACCTGTCAGCTTCTCGAGGGGTGTGCCCCCAAACTGCCAGTGTGGGTCTGTCCTTGGAACGGCAACCATCACTGGCCGGAATTTACCTTGCCTGATGTTTGGAAGTTCATAACGACCACGTGAGGAGTCTCAAAAGCGTCCTAACGCAAATGCATAAACATGCATAAAATAAAATTTTATGCAGATAATAAAATACAGGCTAACTAATTGACAATATGTCTGGACATGGGTTTTTATATCAATTATTCACGGCTAAATATCCACCGTTATGCAGGTGTGGCGGTGGTCGATGGGAGAGAGCTGAATGAAAACCTCGGGTTACTTGTGCCGTCTCGTTTATGTCGTGACTTCGATGGGCCTTGCACTGAGCTGTGGTCATAGTCAGCAAACTAGTGCGGTCAAAATCGTGCGAGGTCATGAGGTAGACGCGCGTAAATATCCAGCTGTTTCCCTGCAAGAAGTGGGGCCGGATGGTGCCTACGAGTCTTTTTGCACGGGTGTGATGCTCACTCCCGAGTTTCTCCTTACTGCCGCTCACTGCTCTCTCGGACCTGATGGTTTGCCTTCACTCCCGGAGTCGGTCGCAGTGGTCGCTTCTGACAACGATCCCGAATCTTCACGGGCTGTCCGTCACGAAGTCGCAGCGATTACCATTGAGTCCGGTTACAGCCACGGTGCTGGCGATGATGACGAGGACGACTCTGGGATCGTGAAGCCTGGCAATGCCAGGGACATTGCCGTGTGGCAGCTGCGCGATCCTATACCTGGCGTCATAACAGCGTCCCTGCTTGCCGCGAGCGATCTCGACGCCGCCTTCGCCGATGCGGCTCCGATTGTGATCATGGGGTACGGTAAGCAAGCGCGGCGCGAAAAACGCTACGTAAAGCACAACCTCCACATGGCGGAGACTAAGTACTTTGAGCATCTGGGCGCAGACCCGCAGGATTTTAGTGAGCACTCCGAGGATATCGGTGGACGCACTACGACCGAGTTTTATGCCGGTGCGGAGGGACTTCCCGATACTTGTAACGGTGACAGCGGTGGTCCGGCCTTCGTCAAAAGTGCGTCAGGTCGCTTGTTACTCGCAGGAGTGACGTCGCGCGGTTTGCCTTCTTGCGATCGTGGCGGTGTGTATACTTTGGTTCCGGCCTACCTCGACTGGATCCGCACTGTTGTTGCGAGTCTTCGGTTAGGCCGGATTGACGACTGACGGTGAGCAAACTCAAACGATGGTTTGATCAGATCTTTTTAGTCAACGCTATGGATTGGCCGTCACGAAGCTTGATGGTCAATCGGTCACCCTCCAGCTCGTAGCTAGCCCATTCTTTCGATGGGAGGTCGATAGTCGGAAGGCGCTGAGGCCAACAAGCTCTGAGGGTCGTGACTAAGTGCCAAAGCGCACCTGTCTTAATCGCGCCACTAGGGGCGAAGACAAAACCAGTAGCCTCGGCACCGCTGTCAATGCCACTGAAGAGGTTACAACCGTCGTCTCCGGAGACATTGTGATCGTCAATGTGTAGTGTGCCAAAATGGCCAGGCTGCTCCCAGTCCGTGCCAACCAGAGCCGTCACAGTGCCTTCGATCGCAATGCTTAAGCTATCAGTTGACTCATCAGAGTCAGCGTGTGCCAGAGTACACGAAGCCGCTACGACTAAGCTAAACCCAAGGCGATAGATTTTAGATAAGATGATACGGCGAGAGTGCTGAAAGTTTGGATGTGTCATACTGAGCTACTCCTTAGTGTCGCCCATAATTGGGGGAAGTCGATGAAGTTAGCACCAAGCACTTTGGTCAACAAGCTATCGTTTGCCGTGTTGATGTTCTTTGTGTCCCAAACGGCAAATGCTCAACATCTTGTTGTTAGTGGCTCCATGCAGCAAGAGCTGAGAGGCGAAGTTGGTCCATTTATCGTCGCGTGGCGTGGAGACGTAAGTGGGGCTGAGTCTCTGGTTGTAAGCCATCGAAGTTTTGCCGCGCGCAGGATTTGGCACACGGTTCCTGGTGAGCCCTTTGTCGCATTTTCCGTTGGGAGAGAGCATATCACCGAAGCGCGGGGTTCCATTACCGTGAAGGATCACTCGCTCGTGACGTGCGACCAGGTTTTCATTTCAGACTGGCAAGATGAAGACGATGAAGTTTTGTTGTCAGGTACCGTTCGTGGCAAGGGCTGCGCCGGTAGTTGGACTATCAGGATTCACCTGGTAGACGACGAGCGCCTCGCGGTCGATGTGTCTGGTCACAGCGCGATGCCACGCAGTTTTAATCGCGTCACGCTGCGCTATGCCGCGCCAATGGGTGAGCGAGTCCACGGATTTGGGATGCAGTTTACGCGATTTGATCTGAAGGGATCATTAATACCAGTTATTACGGAGGAGCAGGGGGTTGGGCGTGGGAGGCAGCCGCTGTCTTGGGCCGTCAATGCTACGCAGGGCACCGGTGTAGCGGGTGACTGGTCAAGTAGCTACGCCACTGTGCCTGCATACCTGTCTAGTGCCGGTTATGGCATATATCTTGATCAATACGAGTATGCGCAGTTTGACTTAAGGAGGCCGTCCCAAAGCAATATTCGTGTGTTTGCACCACATATGGCACTGCGGTTAGCAGTTGGTCGCGACTACAAACAGCTGGTAGAGGTGTACACCCGTTGGAGCGGCCGGATGGAGGCGCTACCGGAGTGGGTGGGCCGTGGTGCTATCGTTGGCGTACAGGGTGGCCTGGATCGGGTTAGGTCTGTGTACCAAAAACTACGGACGGCAGGCGTGGCCATCAGCGCTTTGTGGATCCAAGACTGGGTCGGAAGGCGGCAGACCACTTTCGGCTCGCAGCTTTGGTGGAATTGGGAGTTAGATGAAGGGAGTTACCCAGGCCTCGCTGCTTTTGCTGCAGAACTGAGAACGCAAGGAGTTAGACTTCTTACTTACGTTAATCCTTTTTTGGCGGACCCCAGTGCCAAACCAGTGGTAAAGCGAAATTTATTTAGCGATGCCAAAGCGTCAGGCTACCTAGTAATGAACGATGCTGGTGAGCCCTACATGATCCAAAATACGAGTTTTGCGGCAGCGCTGATCGACTTAACTGATACAGATGCAAGGCATTGGTTCAAAAACGTGCTCCGCGAGCAAGTTATGGTGACGGGGGCCAGCGGATGGATGGCTGACTTTGGGGAGGCCCTGCCCTACGACGCTAAACTTAAATCAAAGAGCGCCAAATCTTACCATAACCAGTATCCAGAAGAGTGGGTTAAGGTAAATCGCGAAGCACTCGAAGATGAGGGGCTTTGGCAAGATAGCCTCATCTTTAGTCGCTCCGCTTATTCCCGTAGCCCAGGCTTGGCTCGACTCTTTTGGTTGGGTGATCAGTTGGTGTCATGGGATGGTTACGACGGATTGCAGTCGGCACTCACGGGACTACTGACGGGTGGCTTTACCGGGTTTAGTTTGAATCATAGTGATACCGGTGGCTATACCACGATTGATAATCCGCTCCTGAAGTTTCATCGGTCGCGGGAGTTACTCCAACGTTGGACGGAACTCAATGCGTTCAGCGCTGTGTTGCGTACCCATGAGGGCAATATCCCGCGCCTGAACGCTCAGGTTTACGATGACAGCGAATCGTTGGCACATTTTACCAAGTTCAGCAAAATTTATGCGGCTCTGACGGAGTACCGGCAAACACTGATGGGCGAAGCGGCAGCGTCGGGGATGCCTCTAGTTCGTGCCGTTACCATGATGTATCCCGATGATGCGGGGGCACGCACGCTCGATCGGGAATTCATGCTGGGCTCCGATCTCTTGGTGTGTCCAGTTGTGCGGCCGCGTCGTGATACGGTGAGTTGCTACCTGCCACCAGGACACTGGCGTCATATCGTTTCCGGGCAGCTCTTCCGCCAGGGGTGGCACCGCGTTCAAGCTCCGATTGGCAAGCCTGCCGTATTTTTTCACGAGCGAGATGTTGCGGCACCACAGCCAGAGTGGTTACCGCGATTAACTACTCTGCTCCGCGATGATTCTGCTGCGTAGGGGCAAGTCTGTCGGCCCTAGCCATCAATTCTTGAGCCTCCGGATGTTCCTGATAAAACTGGCGCACAACGGTTGCTAGTTTAGCCTTGACCGCATCGTCGACAAGGCTTTTGGGAGCGTCAGGCAGGACATCAAGTAAGTTTGAGAGCAGTGTCTGCTGGAGCTTTGGCAACTGGGGTACGCACGAGCGGAGTAGCGCCTTGTCTACATGCGAGGGAAGCGAACCCAAAATGCCGACGTCATTTTCTGCATGTACAAGCAGTCCCGATGTCGTCCCACGGTCCAGTGTCAACACTTGGAGAAAATAAATACTATGGTAAGCCAACTGAGCAGCCCAGTCACTCGGGGTGAGAGTGCTCGGTGACCCCAAGTGACTGAGACTGATCTTGTGATAAGTTTCGATGACGGTGCGGCCAAAGCGCCCGGCCATGGTTAGATCAGCATCGAAGACGCCGCTCGTGTGGGCCTCCAGATAAAAGTGCGCAACACCGCGATGGCGCTTAAGTGCCGGGATATAAAAGTATTCCGCTCCCTGCGCCATTCCGTAAGTGCAGAGCTCACGTCCGACTGCATCAACGAATGCCTGTTCAAATAGGGATTTATCATCAGCATCTGGTAAGGCTGGATTTAGATCCCCCATCACGCGCCAGTAGCCACTACCATCCTTCATCTCGGTCCAGCTTATATGCATGTGCATCGATGGCATATCTGGGCGACGTGGGTGGACGATAGTCGATAGCGCCGTTGCCGAAGCCATTTTTTTTGTAGCATCGTTTTCGTATTGAATCTGCGACACGTTGACCGAGGCGCGATTAAATAGCTGTTCATCGGTAGCGATGAATCGCGTGCCCCCACCAAATTTGCCACCGGCTCTCAGCCAGCTAGCCGGATTAAAACGTGACCCCTGTACCGGCTCGGGTAGGGCATCAAGTTTAGATACAAAGTATGCCTGCAACTCATTCACTAGGTCGTAGGCCCTTCTTGCCGTTACCGTTGTTGCTAAACATATGGTCATAGAGTTGCCTCGAGAATGGTTATGCCGCTCATACTATACCCGGTAGTAGATGGTCGCAAGGTCGTGGCAGAGATTTTAGGCTGCTATGAAGTCTGCTATCATTACAGATATTTCCAAGACCTAGGGTAGCCCGGTCAAACTTCTACAGGGTGGCACCATGACTCAGTTTAGGACTGCGGCGATCATGCTCTTTACACTGTTGACGTACGCGGCTGCGAGTTGCCGCTCGACCGATAAGGAGGGTAACCCCGAGCCTCCAAGGGTAACGACAAGTGAGCTCGACGCTAAGGACCGACCTAAACAAAAACCGGTTACTTCTGTACCACCACCCCCCACTTATCCAGATGCCGTAAAATCCCCAGGGTGTGGTAAACCGACGGTAGGGCGCGGCGTGGAAGACCTCAAGTTAACCGTAGCCACCCAGGCGCGTGCCTATCTTCGGGTAGCCCCGGCTCAAGTTACCCCGGGTAAACCGCTGGCGTTGGTATTCTGGTGGTACGGAGCCGCTTCGTCGGTAGAGAAGACGCGTGCCACACCTGACTTTAATCATGCGCCAAATCTCGAGGCGTTAACCGCTAACGATGCCGTTTGGATCCATCCAAGGCATATTCAAGGCACGAATTTGACCTGGGAGCGTCGGGACAACGGCCGCGACGTGCAGTTCTTTGACCAGTTGTACCAGCAAGCGATCCAGGACTTCTGTGTCGATCTACGTAAAGTCTATACGATCGGGGTGAGTAACGGTGGTACGTTCGCCAACTATCTGACGAGTATTCGGGGTGACAAGATCAAGGGCGCTGTCGCCGTGGCCATTCCAGCAGTTGGGGCCGCTTGGCGTAAGGTCAATGTCCCTAGCATGCTGATCCAAGATGACCGGGATAATTTTCGAAGTGCCCAGCAAACCTTGGCCAAGATGACCCAGGACTCTGGTTGTCCACTGGCTACAAATCAGCAACTGACGGCGCAAGAGCCGGCTACCTGCTACTTGGTACCGAATTGCCCGAAGACTACTGCGGTGGCGTTCTGCCCTTGGAAGGTAAAGACTGGTGCAAATCCCCACGATTGGCCCCGTTTCACGGGGGCTGACCAGCAGATTTGGCGATTCTTAACCACTGGGTCTGTCAATTAGTCTGAATTTACCTGCTACCGAGACACTCATGAACTGTGACGAAACGGTAGCCAGCACTGCGGACCATTTGAATCATTTGTGGCAGCACCTTAGTAGTGACTGCCGCGTAGTCATGATTAAGGTCGAGAAGCGAGGTGTTGATGCCGCTTGTTCTCTTGGCTTTGACCAGGTCGAGTTGCTGTTGCACGCGGCTGATGACAGTAGCCGTGTCTTTCTCGGTCAGTGACCAATCGGCCCGATCTGCATTCCACCTGAGTGTCGTAAATCCGCCACTCAGTAGACTCTGCTGGACGGTGCCATCGATAAGTCCGTAGGGAGGCCGCAGGTAATGGGCACCTTGTACAGCTCGCTCACTGTGACCCACGGTGCGCAGTATAACGTCGCGGGTCTTATTTGCCTGCTCACTCACTTCTCTTGGTGTCAGCTTGGTCAGGTCTGGATGGGTGAAGCTATGATTGGATATCTGATGACCGTCGTTAAACGCGGTCCGCAGGAGGGCTCGCTTCTCTTCGGAATCCACTTTACTCCCAATCACAAAGAAAGTCGCTGCCACATGCTCTTGTCGAAGGATGTCTAGCATAATTGGCAATTGTGCGGACGGGACGTCATCAAAGGTCATGGCATAATGGTCGGGTGCGACGCATTCATGGTGTACAGTCAAAGGTACGCCGAGGTCGTGCAGTAGCTGCGCTGAGTTGGTGATCGAACAGTCCCCTATAGTGCAATAGGTGAAGTCTTTGCTTCCGTGGAGTGTCTCTGCGAGCTCAGAGCTACTTCCCTTAGGCGCTGATTGGCAACCAACAGCCATGGCGAAGGCCAGAGGCCCACAGCTTAACTTCAATTTTTCAAGTCCAGATTTGAAGGCCATAGTTCCGTCCCAGTATCCTTGCCAGTATCCTTGCCCACTCATCTAATCGTGTGGAATTTTACTAGTGCTCGCGGCGTCGAGTAGCCCAAAAATCCTAACTTGCCCAGCCGATTCGTCAACTACATAAATTTAGCTTTCTTTACGCCTCGGTCGCTATACGCCTTGTCTTTTATTTTTTTCTGCATAAAGACAATAATTTTGATGTCTTAGCTAATTCGGTAGTGGCCGATGCGCAGTCTCTGGCGCCCATCGCAAGGCAACAAGACCCATGATGTAAACAAAGGACAGTGCAATCGCCGTAAGACGCAGTGGCTCGGCGACACCATAGGCAGCCAATGACGACAGGATCGGTGCCATACCCAGGACACCGGCTGCTGTCAGATAGCGGGCGCTATTGTAGCAAAGGCCAATGCCACTGGACCTTAGGCGGGTCGGGAATAGCTCTGGAAAATATAAGGCATACCCGGCTAAGGGGGACCAAATTGTTAAGCCGAGTAGAGGCATCATCCACCAAATATGTGTGGTTTCGCTCATGCCGCCAAAGCAGATGATGACGGCAATCAGAGAGGCGATAAAACTCGCCGCGAATGCGGATCTGCGCCCAAAGCGTTGCGCTCCCCAGGTAAACAGAGCGATGCCAACGAGAGAGGCAACATCCTTCAGAATGAGGCCGGTACCAACGATTTGGGATTTCTCTGCGGCGCTTACGTGTTGGACCTTATCCAGTACTAGTCGCATCAATTCAGGTGTCCAGGTGCCGATGGCCCACACACCGAGCTGACCGGCAAATCCTAGGGTAATGCCGACCATGGTAGCTGTCTTCCATGGCGTGCTGAATAGTTCTCGTAGGCTGCCAATCGCCTCGTGGTGACGAGCTGCCTCAGCTTTAGCCCTCAGCCAGGCCTCTGATTCTTTGACGCGCAGGCGTAGCAAAATGAGCAGCAATGCTGGCAGAACGCCAATGGCAAAGAGTATGCGCCAGCCCTCGGTGCCTCCGTAGCGCGTCGATGCCTCGAAGATTAATGAAGCTATCGTTCCAAGCAGCGTGCCGACCATAGCCGTACCTTGCATTAATCCTAGAGCATAGGGTCGCTTTGCTGCTGGCAGTATTTCAGCAATAAGTGCGGCGCCGGCGGCAAATTCACCGCCCACACCTAGCCCGGTGAGAAATCTATATAAGCCAAAGTCCCAGACACTGGTTGCTACTCCGGACAGCCCCGTAAACAAGGAGTACACTGCGATTGTTAAACCCATCGTGCGAACACGGCCAAGTTTATCGCCGTAGATGCCGCATATGACGCCGCCCGTGGCCCAACCGGCAATAAACAATGCTGTCATACTAGTCCCGGCTTGCGCCACCGCTAGAGGTCCTGCCGTTGGCGCGAGTAGTGATGCCATCGCTGGAGTTCGCGCGAGGATAAATAGCCTCTGGTCAAAGGTGTCGAACATCCACCCTAAACAGGCGACTATGAGTCCCCACCTCTGCTCTTTAGTCAGTCCTGTTAGGCCTTTTATTAGGGACATGCTGTTATTGGGATCCTCAGTTTAAGATGCCGTGCGCAATACAGCTTCTGACTATGGGGGATTTCGATCTTAGCCGATCCCATTAGTGATTTCCTTGCTATGGCGGCGCGTGACGTAAAGTACACCGATACAAAATCGCAGCAGATACATGGCGGCTGTAAGTACTGGATGTGCCAATAGTTGCCAAATCTTGCCGTTTTCAGCATAAACTACGAGGTAGCGGTAATTAAATCCTAATTGTTTGCGGATAGTGCTGTGATCGCGCCCCCATTTATTGACGTAAGCGTCAAATGACTTGGCATAGTAAGATTTCTTTTTCAAATATCCGGGCAGGTCGAAATGCCCTTCATTATGGTAAAGTTCACATGGTGCCACCGCCACCGGACCATGATTGCGCATGCGGATGTCGATGTCCCAGTCTTCGGTACCTGTCAAAGATTCATCAAATCCACCGATAGCATCGAAGTCTTTGCGTCGCACGAAGCGCACGGCATCTATCACAGTGCCGTCATAAAAGCTGCGCTCGAATCGCCGTACCTTAATCCAAAAGCCGTGGCCGATCACCTTCTCAGGTATGTAAAGGCCGACGAGGCTCGGGTCCTTATCCATCATAGCGACGCATGTCTCTAGCACGTTGGGCGCTAGCGTCATGTCTGCATCCAGATACAAGGCAAAGGAGCCCGACCCTGACCGGATCCCGTAGTTGCGTTGGGCACTGCGCTCTGGCCCAACGTTGTAGACGTTAGGCGTGAACTCTAAAGCTATCTCTTTGGTGCGGTCGCGGGAGTTGTTATCGACAACAACGAGCTCAAAGTCCCGAAACTTCTGGTTTTTGATGCTTTCGAGGCAGGAGCGTAAGTTAGCCTCCTCGTTTTTGGTCGAGACCACCACGGTAACTACGGGCATCGCTATCCTCACGTCGAAATCATGCGGAGTTTATCTAATTATAACAGGATACTACAAGAATGCCTCAAGTCTGGGGCCGATATGCCCGAAAAGAATTTAAATAGATTCTGAATACCGCAACTCGAGAATGGATGAAAAGAGGAACTCATGCTCAAATTATTTGGCACTTCCACGAAGATCCTTGTCCTTCTGAGCCTCACTGGCCTTGCGTGTAAGGCGTCGCATTTCGGCGGTGCTTCGGGAAGCCTCCGTCAAGCGGCGGCCGCCTCCCAGGAGGCCTTGCCGGTACAAACTGAAATGACTGCTGAAGACAAAGAGCTAAAGGCACGTGCAGAGCAGCAAAAAGTGGAGACGAAAGCAGAGGAGGTGAAGGCCTTGGCGCTCAGCGGCGCACTCGATGTCTTGGCAAAGGTCTCGGATCTTATTGAAGGTATGCCCAAGTCCGACGACGAGCTTAAGGCCAATCTGGTCTATCAAAAATCCTTGGTCACCACAGCTACGGCGATCATAACTGGCGTATCTCTGATTGAGCGAGTGACGGTGGTTGTTGGTGCCGATAACGAAGAGGCGGAGACAAATAAAAAACTTGCTTTAATCGGTAGTGAGCGGCGTGAGCCAGCATTGCAGTTACAGTCCCAAGAGCAGTCACCCACTGAGCTACTTAAGCAAGCATCGGGTGCTGTGAGTCATCTACTGCGCAACGAGGCAGCTTGTAGCGGCGTCGTTGAATCAGCGCGGCCAGAAGAACAAGTCGACAATGCACTTACCGTGAAAACGGTGCAAAGACTCTTACAGGGACTTATTTTCGGCTTCGACAACGTCATGAAATCGTGCCTAGCAAAGGTTGCGGGGCCGACGGATTGCAAGCAAATCCACGGACATTGAATACACCATGAAGATCAATTTTAAGAAACTCCTGAACGCAGGCTCAGCAAAATAGCCAAGGGCTCGTGATTGGATTAGACTTGGTGGCAGCTATAGATAGCTGGTGACGGTTGATATCAGCCGATGGCACAGCATAGCCAACGAGGTCTCAGGATGTGGTTCATAAGGCTACTGATTACTGGATTGATATTGGTTACCGCAGAAGGGTGTGTCATGAGCAAAATCGAAGAACCCAAGTATGAAGTTGTCCGCGACTATGGCGCGTTCGAGCTACGACGATATCAGCCAACGATAGTGGCTGAGACGGTTGTTGATGGGGAATTCGACAGTAGTTCAAGTGTCGGTTTTCGACGACTCGCCAACTATATTTTTGGTGGTAACAAATCTAAGGTGTCTATGGAGATGACTGCACCGGTAACTGCGGCAGCAGGGCATTCAACATCCGAAAAGATTAGTATGACGGCACCCGTCTCTCAGGTTGCTTCGGGTACTGGCAAATGGACTATTTCATTTACGATGCCCTCATCGTACACAATGGCAACATTGCCCGAGCCACTAGACCCAGCGGTGCAGCTACGGCAGATACCGGGGGCAACCTATGCGGCATTGCGATTCAGCGGCTTAAACTCCGCGACTTTAGTCGAGGAGAAGACAGAGAGTCTCAGATCTCTTGCGGCAAAAGAAAACGTCAAGTTGCAGGACCGCGTCATCTACGCTCGTTACAACCCACCTTGGAAGCCTTGGTTTCTCCGTCGCAATGAAATCTTAATCGAGACACAGTGATGCGTGACGAGGAATTAATTGATATCCTGCATCACCCAGCGATTGAATGGTCGCGCTATCAATTAGCTGAGTTGTTAGCTCGTTATTTTCGATTGCGGGTTCATGGTGTTAAGCGCTTGCCGTCGTCGGGACGTGCCATCTTGATCGCTAATCACTCTGGTTTCGCAGGCTTTGATGCCATGATGATTGGGCACCTAGTACGTAAGTATGCCAAGCGACCTTACAAGATGGTTGCTCACCGCGCGTATTTCGACATGTTTCAGGCGCTTCGAGTAGTTGCGCGAGCGGTTGGATTCACTGAAGCCAAAATGGCCAGGGCCGTGGAGACACTCGAGCATGATGAATTGCTGATTGTGTTCCCGGAGGGTGAGCTCGGCAACTTTAAGTCTAGCTGGCACCGTTACGAGATGCGGCCTTTTCACACAGGATTTTTGCGCTTAGCGATCGCTACAGGTGCTCCGATTATCCCATGCTTAGTGGTGGGTGCCGAGGAGACCAACTTCAATCTTGGTAATATCGATTTGACTAGATTTGTTGCCCATCTCGTAGTTCCATTGCCAGTTAATATCCTGCCACTACCCGCTAAGTGGTCGATCGAATTCCTGCCGCCGCTAGATTTAGGTCCAACATCGACCCAACTCCTTGACGATCACGAATGGGTTCAGCACAAGACTGCCGCGATACATGCCACTATGCAGCGCAAATTGAGCAAAAAAGTAGCTGCCCGTAGCGGTATATACTGGTAGCTGTCGGCCGGCATCGGTCGCCAGACCATAGCAAAAAGTTTGGACGACTGTAAATTTTGTCGTTTAGGCCCTGGCAATGCTATGATAGCCGACATCCATTGCCCAAAAGTGCGCCCCACAGACAAAATGACACCCCGCGAGAAAAGGATGTGACATGCGTCTTAGTCAGTCCCAGCTGGTAATAGCACTAGGTTTAAGCTTGATGGCTGGAAACAGCTGCCGCTCAGCCAATAACAAAGGTGCTGAGGTCCGCGCCAATGCCGTGGAGGCTGGCTCCGACCTGAAAGCCCAGGTAGCTTCGTTTGATGCGATTCGGGCTAGGATCAATGATCTCAATCGGGCGGAATCGTCTAAGGCGGCCGATAAGCTGGCAACCCTATGGGATCACATAGTGGCGACTAAGCAGGACGACGATAGAGTCACTCCTGCTGCAGCTGGTGCCGCTGTTTTTGTCTTCGGTAACGGTTCGGCTGAGCGTTTTTGGCGGATTTTTACGGGGTGGTCAACTTTCGATGGTGGCTCCGAGGTGCGCCCCAGCGAGAAGGTGCCAGATATCTTGAAGAGCTACATCAGGCTTACGCATCGGTACGGGGTGTTTGCTAAATTGAAGTACGTACCGACCGACGCCGCCAAAAAGCTGTATACTGGACAGTTTGCTGAGGGTAACGACCATGTGCTTGGACGTTTTTCTAGCGCGGTTCCCCCTAGCGTGGCTGATCGCTTCACTCCGGCTGTAGCGGCAAAGTTTTTTCTTGATGGTCGCAATGAAAGCCAGGTCCTGATTACCCAGCACGACGTGGGTGGTCAAAGTGTCGGAAAGGATCGGATTTACAATAATTTCTTTGAGAAGCCACTTAGTAACCGACTGTCCTTTGAAAATAATGTCGAGTCAGGCGTAGGAGCCTTTTCGCGTTTTCTTTACACAGCAATTTATTTCTCCAAAAAGCTTAAATTGCCCTATGAATTCGACCCCCGGGAGCTTCAAGCTGATCACCTAGCGGAGTTTACTCCAGATGGCCGCGAAGTCGCCAACCCTCGGGGCCCGCGATTTGTTTGGACGGTGGCCGGTAGCGCTGCGATAAAGGCGCATTTCCATACACTAGATAAACCAAAAGCAGATTACCGCCAGGCGTTCCTCAGTTTAAATAAAAGCGTCGAGGGTGTTGAGGGTAGTGGCAAAACCGAAGGTGGTATTGTCGTGATGCGTCTCTACGGATCCGATACCTGGACTTATAACCCTGAGGCAAATGCCACATTGCTAGGCGAGTTTGTAACATCATCGCCGGTGGTTGCATCTGATGCAGCTGATCAGCGGCTATTCTTTCGGCATGCCATCAGCTTTTTTCATCCCACGGGTGTCGATCAGTCGGAGGAACGCCGCTTCGAGGTGCGCGCAGAGCGAGGCCACAGCATAGCGGATAACGCTGATCGCTACAGTCAAGACTATCCATTCGATCGTTGGTCTAGTAATGCTGCACGTGACGAGTTGTTTACCAGCCATTGCCGCCTGGGCGTGAAGGAAGATGAAATTCGTCCCTTTCCCACCTCCTCATCACTGCAGGGTACTTTCATCGCTAAAGCTATCGCGACTCGTAAATCACCAGATGGTAAGTACTGTGCCCCTGACGTCTTCCGCAAGCTAGCAGCGAAAGGTAAGGAAAAGGCCTCGGACGAGCAGCTTGCCACTAAAGTCATTGATGAAGATGATCAGACATTGGAGCCGGGGGTCAAAGACGGCTTAGCCAAGTACCTTAAGACCTGGCTGCCGAGCAAAATGTAGAAAGGTGCCCGGCGCCCCTGGATTCAAATGCCTAATGCAACCGCCCTCTCTGCCAGCCCTCCAACAACGGAATGAAAATGCCGATGTTGTCTGAGGGCTTGGCTGCCAAAGCGACGTTCTAATTCGCTACGTAGCTCGGGGATTTTGGCAGTGCCACCGGTGCAACAGACTATTTCGATGTCGGCCGCCTTAACACCGGCGAGGTGTAGGGTCTCATCGAGAGCGGTAATGATTTGTCCCACGATGTCTGAGCTAACTGATCTAAAATGACTTCCTTCCAGTTCTTCTTCAAGACCAATCCCCGGATAATCAAAATTAAATACAGCGGAGTCATTTCCGGAGAGATCGATCTTTGATTGTTCGATTGAGCGGAAGAGTTTGTACCCAAGGTGCTCCTCAATCAGAACGAACAAGCGGTCCATGCGCTGCGCATTTACGGGCGTAATGGACCACTTCTGCGCCTCTTTGAGTAAGTTTAGAATATCCCCGCGCGACAGAAATGAGATGTCCGCTGCCGAGCACATTTTGTTGATTAGTTGCCGTGGCAGGTGCAAATCATTGCTACCCATGGGCATCCGGTAAACGACCTCAGATCCGAAGTGTGGGGCAATCATGTGCTTCATGATCGCGCCATCAAATCGGTCTCCAGCGATTGAAATGCCGTGCGTCGCTAAAATGTCACTATCTTTAAAGCGATGGCGATCCATGTGGAGGACGGTGAAATCGGATGTACCTCCGCCAAAGTCGGCTATCAGCACTAGCCGTTTGCGGTCTAGTTGATGGCGGAATTCGTACGCGGCCGCAACCGGCTCAGGACAGTAGAAAACCTCCTTAAAACCTGCCAACTGTGCTGCCGTGGTTAGGCGTTTTTCGGCAAGTTGATCTTTGTCCCCTTCGCTGGCAAAGACTGCTGGTCGCCCTAAGATGACGGAGGTGACATCCTGTTCAAAAAAGGCATTAGCACGTTCGCGCAGCTCACGAAGAAACACGGAGATGAGTTCTGGTAGGTTGTAATAGCGGCTGTGCACATGCGTGCCCGAAAAGCCTGGGTCAGGTAGGTATTTTTTCAAAGAACGAAATAAGCGTCCTTCGGCTTGGTGGATGCCGTACTGATTGACCGCTTCAGCACCGAAGTACCACTGACCAGCCGTCGGTGTATACAGTACGCTTTTAAGAACTGTGGGGTCGTTTGCAGCAGGATCCAGGCTTATCGGTGGAATGACTTTGTCACCGTCAGCGGCGGCCAAAAGGGAATTGGAAGTACCGAAATCAATGGCATAACAGCGGGGCAAGGTGGACTCCATTTTTTGTGATCAATTATAGCACAGCAGTTACAGTGCGTAGTCAATAGCAATGGCTCACTGGTAGGAAAACAATAGTTCACGGAATTTGTTACGCACCGGATCGAAGCTAGCTAAGGGTAGGGACCAGAGTTCAAGGATGTCCTTTTTTCCAAGTTCTCGCTGCAGGGCTTTTTCCGCACTGAGTATCTTGGCGCTAGGTCCGTGAACAGCGGTGCTACCGAGTTCAGAGACTGTTTTGATCAGCTGGAGGATTTTAACCCTATTTTTGGTGTTGCTGCTTAGTGTCAGCCTAGCCGTCAATTCCTCCACTAAGAAAGTGGCTGTGTTGCAAACATATCGCTTAGCGGCTTGATCACTTGTACTCTTTGAACGACGGATATTAATACAACCGTCTGCTCGCTTCGGCGCGATTAACCAGCGCAACCCCGCCCAGGCATCCATGCGGACAAAGATTGCGCGCACTTTAGCTGAGTAACGCGCATCAAGCGCCGCGAGCCGGTGAACCTGGCTGGCATGTGGTTGTCGGGCTAATTCGTGCAGCGCTTCTTCCAGGCCGTCTAAGTAGCGACTAATCTCTTGAGCCAGAGGCTCGCATTTCAAAGTAACGAGAGGTTGAGTGGTTGTAACGTGATTTTCGGTGAGCAACCATCGCACTTGCAGTGCGTAGTAGGCTCGCATTTGAAGCGCCCGTCGCTCTCTAATCCGCGTTATTTGTTGTGGCGTCAGTCCGTCCAACTGATCCAGACCAGATTCAAAAAAGTCAGTGAAATATCTTTTTAATGCCGTGTTTGGTGACTGTGGTGCCTGGTTCTGGTTCAGAAACGATGGTAGTCCCTCTATGGAGCAGTAGCGTCTAAAGAATTCTGACACATATCCAAAAGCACTCAACGCGCCATGCATGGCACTCAAATAGCCTAAGGTTCCTTTGTAAAAATCATAAGCCTGAGCAGCTAGTGATGCTGCGAAGTCATTCTTACCACGGGGCTGCCACAGAGCCGTCTGCTTGCCGTTGAATCCGTCCAAGTAGATGTCCAAAATGTCTCGATGACTTGTAATCGCGGCAGCTTTGAAGGCGCGTACCGGATGAAAACGGGCATTACTTGCCGTCTGCCTTTCAAGCGCAAACTCACCGTCTGGTAATCGGACGCGGACAGCGCCACCGATGACGATGTCACTGAAAAAGTAGCAAAAACCCTCCGCCATCAATGAAAACGTGCGAAAGTCGCTTTTGCTCCGTGGACGCCAATACCCGGCAAAGAAGGGCTCCCATAATGCCACGTGCATAAGCTCGTGCGACAGAATGGTGAACTCATCCACCGCCGTCTTCAGGGCGGTGATTGCGGAGCCTAGCTCATCTAAGTAGGCGGCTGGTAGCAAGGCATGTGGCCTTTGCGACAGAGGATTCCATTCCTCGTCACTGGTATCTGGAATAGCCGGTGCCACTGATGACATGGTCAGTAATAGATTCTTTAGTCCTTTCGCCTCACGAATAAATGGTTCATTGATGTCCGATGGGGTGAGGCCTCTCGTAGTATGGCCTCCCACACTCATGAGTTCCAAAATGCGCGCGTAAGCGCTCAGTGCAATATGTCCACTGTGCGCGTCATCTTTTAGGTCCACTTGCGGCTTCGATGGATTGTGCTTGGGCATGTCGTTTACGCCTAGGTTTTACGTGACTTGCGCTTGGGGTCATCAGCGGCTGTATCTCTAACACACGCTACTGTGGATTCATAATTCCGGATTGAAATACCCGTAAATATCTGCAATATTTCCGATCTATATGTTATTGCCAACTTAGGAGCGTAGCATGGCTCGTGGCCGCGCCTGGAAGCCAAAAGTCATCGCAAGCGAGCAGAACGACACCTTCAAGAGCTTGTTGAAGTTGCTTAGTTCCCGAGGCATTCAAGACCAAGGCCAGGCCTTGATCGCGGGTGATAAAATTATACCAGAGGTTGCAGCGCACCATCCCGCGGCGGTTAGAGCCTGGATCACACCGGAGGGGTGGGAGGCTCCGCCCCTCGACGTTGCGTGGATTTGTCTGGCGCCCAAGCTTTTTGAGGCTTTGAACCAATTTGGCACCCATTCACCGCTTTTGGTCGTTGGTGTGCCTGAGATGCCGCTTTGGTCTGATAACTCTCAATGGCCGCCTGGATGTAGCCTATTTTTGGCCCTGCAAAATCCAGACAATCTAGGCGCAATCGTCAGATCCGGAGTTGCTTTTGGGGTGAGGCGCTTTGTTTTGCTCAAGGAGGCAGCTCATCCCTTTCACCCCAAATCCATGCGGGCGGCCGGCACCGGCTTGCTCAAAGCCACCTTTGAAAGAGGACCTTCGATTCGGGAATTAAACGTCACTGGAGCGCCACTTTTCGTGCTAGACGCAGGTGGGATGCCTCTCGAAAAGATGTCATTCCCCGAGCGCTTTGCTCTCTTACCGGGTGTTGAGGGACCAGGAGTACCTGGTCACTTGGCCCTGGGTCAGCGGATTTCAATTTCCATGCAGCCTGGTGTTGAGTCGCTGAATGCCACAATTGCAACCGCCATCGCTCTCTATGAGTGGCGGCGATCAATGCCCTGAAAATTCAGCTGTTACCACGTGGGGTAGGACCCGGTGCCAATGCTCTGTAGATGTGACAATTAACTGATCTCTTTCTACGCGGATTGCGACTCGGTCGCCCCAGCCGTGTGAGCGAAAAGCCAACTGAGCCCTCTGGCCGTTACTCAAACGTGCCGCACAGCTGATCGCGATGCCCGGCTCTGGGAACCCGAGACCATCGCCGTACCCCGTGTCAAACTGCGTTGTGTCCTGGGCTCCCGGCGGTAATGCGGTGAGTGATATCAGGGTCCACGACTCTGTCCTGCAGTAGATATCGACGGGCTTACTACCGTAATTGGTCGTGGACCAGCAGCTTCCGTCGTGGACAGAGGAGCACGGTCTGGCGCTGGCATTGCCAGAGATCACTAGGAATATCAAACCAAACAATTCATACGCGGCTTTTCTGATCACTTTGTTTATCCTTCTCTTATGATTGTTTGGATCGATGATTTTTCAACGCGTCTTCCCGAGCGTCGTCAATCTCGTCCAAAATTGCGCCGATGTTAATTGGCTTTGAACTTTGCGCGAATTTGCCAGTGATGGGTGAGTCTGGTCGCAGCTTGCCATTCTGATAAAGCTGCCATATTTCTCTCGCATAGTCTGTCTTTAAGACTTCCGGAGCGAAGCGCCCACAGTAATGAGTCACTTGCTTAATGTCGCGCTGGAGGATAGCAAACGCGTTGTTTGCTGTGGCCTGCACCACTTGAGGGAAATCAATAATTACTAGGCCCTTGGACGACTTTAATACGTTAAATTCTGATAAATCGCCATGGACTAATCCCGCGCACAACATCATCACGATCTGTCTCATGAGAGTTTGGTGATATTCTAACGCCTGATCACGCGTGGTCACCACATCATTCAGTCGGGGAGCTGGGTCGCCCTCGTCATCGAGGATCATTTCCAGTAGTAATACGCCCTCATAATAGGCGTAGACTTTTGGCACCAATACCCCGGCGTTTGAAAGCGCGCCCAGCGCTTCCACTTCTTTATTTTGCCACTCACTTTCGCGTTCCTCGCGACCATAGCGGCTATTTTTTTCCATAGCGCGAGCCTGTCGGCTACCTCTTACTCTACGGCCTTCGGTGTATTGGGTCTTTTGTTTAAAGGTTCGGTTGTTGGCTTCTTTGTAAACTTTCGCGCAGCAGTATGCGCCATTTGCAAGGACGACATATACTGCAGCTTCTTTGCCGCTTTGTAATTGCCCAACCACCTCGTCAATGAGATTCGCGTGAATAAGCGGTATTAATTGATTTGGCGTTTTCATTGATCGATTTTACTTCTTACTAGCAAACACGCCGTCGCCTTCAAGGCGCGTGTTGAAACCAGCGCGCTGCAGTCGCTGCGACACTTCTTGCGGCACGTCACGCCCACTGGTAAGTTTGTTAGGCGAGCCTGTATAATGAAATAAAAGTCCTTTAGGTTTGAGCACTCTGGCGAGGTGGTCGTAGAATACCTGCGAGTAAAGTTCACCCGCGATGCCAAATCGAGGTGGATCATGCAACGCTGCATCGAACCATCCACTTGGCATTTTTGTTATATCTAAAGCGATATCACCGTGTCTGAGATCGAGGGATCCACCGGCCTTTGGCGACCAAGGATTGACTTCGCGTAGCCACATCACATCAGCATTTTTTTCAGTTGAGAGAATTTTCTTGGCGCCGCTCTTCACACAATGAGCGGCGAAGTATCCAAGGCCACCGCAGGTGTCCAGTATAATTTTGCCACGGGGGGCGATAAGCCCAACCTTACGTTCAGCGTCCGCAAAAGGGCAGGTGTGCGCCGTGGGGAGCATTTTGATGCCATCAATTTGGAATGTTGGGGGTCCCCAAGATGTGGGCACAAGTTTAATAAGGGAGTTGGTAAACCGCGCCACCGGAGCAAAGTCGTCACCATCCCACATGTAAATAGTGTTGTTTTTACAGACCTCAGGATAAGGGTAATCAAAAGCACCAACTGTCCAGCACTCTGACCCTACGGTGACAGGGGTCTTCGTCTGATCAAGGTTGAGAGATATCTCAACCATGCCACCCCCCGCATTTTTCTTATTTAAAAGTGCGGTATTTTCTTTTGCAGTAATGAGTACGGCCATATTGGTTTGCTACTTGTCGTTTAGTTGCTTTTCGATCCAGTCAAAAACCGAACTTTCCGCCCGAACTGATATCTTTGTGCCTTCGTTTTCATAGGATTCCCCAATCACACGAGCGCGCTCACGGATCATGCCAAGGACCTTGCCTTTGCCGTATGGGATGAGTATCTCGCGATCTGACATGTCCCGTTCGAAGTAACTGAGAATAATCTCGCGGATGCGCCTGACGTCATCTGGTCTGCGTGTGGAGATGAAAATAGCAGTTGGGAATTCGCTAGCTAAGGCAGCTCTCTGGTCCTCTGTGATTTGATCACATTTATTCAATATAAGTCGACTAGCTGTATTTGTTGCTCCAATTTCTTCCAAGACTTGCCGTGTGACTTCAATTTGGGATCTGAAGTTTGCATCAGATGCATCAACAGTAAAGAGCAGTAGGGATGCCGATAAGGCCTCGTCCAGAGTCGAGCGAAAGGATGCCACTAAGTCATGCGGTAGTTTCTTGATGAAACCTACTGTGTCAGAAATCAAAATGCGCGGAACTGACTCAGGCTGGAGTGCTCGCACGGTAGTATCAAGAGTGGCAAATAATTTATTTTCCACTAGGACTTCGCTGCCGGTAAGGGCGCGCATCAATGAGGATTTGCCGGCATTGGTGTAGCCAACTAGAGCCACACATGGTGCTTCTTGGCGATGCGCGCGCCTAGTGGCTTGCTCGTGGCGAATGGATTCGAGCTGCTGGCGTAGCTCTGCTATGCGGTCGCGGACGCGGCGACGGTCGAGTTCATGCGCGCTTTCGCCGGCGCCTTTGGCACCGATGCCACCGCCCTGTCGGTCGCCACCTACGTGGGATTCGCGTAGGCGCGGCGCCATATAAGCAAGCTTGGCAATTTCGACCTGAAGTCGAGCTTCGCGACTGCGGGCGTGGCGACTAAAAATCTCTAAAATGACACCGCTGCGATCAAGTACCTCGACGCCAGTTGCTTCCTCTAGGTTGCGGAGCTGGGTAGGAGTCATCTCACAGTCAAATACGACTAGGTCAGCTAGTTGATCATGGTCGTCAGAGGAGTCATCGTCATCGCTGGCGTAGCTAGCGGCGGCAATGTCATCAGTGGCGTCGTCATCGTCGCCGCCTTTGCGGAAACCGCGCACCACACCGGAGCCGCCAGTCCAGGTAGCGAGTTCACGAAGTTTACCTTCGCCTAAAATGGTGCCGGTAGCTAAAGTTTTGCGCTTTTGTGACACCCGACCGACGGTTACCAAGCCCAAGGTCGAGCAAAGTCTTTCCAGCTCATCAACGGAAGCCTGATGTTCAGCGTCCGTGACTGCCGGTAACTGCACTGATGCGAGTATCACGGGGGTCTTTGGTTTTTGGGCTGTAGATTGGGTCATCGAGGTTCCTTGATGGGAGCGAGCAGTTAGTCTCCGGTCATACGACTTAGCGGACGAGTTCTACATTGAACTTACGCCCTTTAATACTGCCGCATCGCAGGCTTGCCAGGGCCTTCTCCGCTATGTCTTTCTGGATGGCAACATACGAAAAATAATCATGAATTTCAATTTTGCCGATGGCAGAGCCACTGAGTCCCCCGGCCTCGCCCGTTAATGCGCCAAGGATATCGCCCGGACGTACCTTGGCTTTCCGACCGCCAGAGATATAAAGCGTGACCATCGAAGCTGTTGCCAATGCTGCTGGGCGAGGGGACTCTTTCGAGTCCAATTTCAACCGTGGGATCGTTCGCCCCACGAGAGCTTCGATAGCTTCAACTTTGTGAGTTTCACTGGGGTTGACCAAAGAAACGGCATGGCCTTTTTTGCCAGCGCGACCTGTACGTCCGATCCGATGGATGTAGGTCTCGGGTTTCACGGGTAGGTCGAAGTTGCACACCAAATCTAAGTCGGCTACGTCGATACCACGGGCAGCCACATCAGTGGCAACCAAAACGCGAATACTTTGGTTGCGAAACTTGGCTAGCACACGGTCGCGGTCGGGTTGCAGGAGATCGCCATGAAGCGCATCCGCACTGAACCCTGCGTCCTTAAGATTTTGTGCAATCTCTCCAGCGGTTGCTTTCTGGTTGCAGAAAACAATCGCCGCGTTGACTGTCTCACGGTTGAGTAGTGCTTGGAGTGCCTGCCATTTACGACCTGCAGGGATCTCGTAAAGCTCTTGCTTCACTTCAGGGGCAGCGACGGTTGGGGTGCCTTGGCTAATCGAGATGCGTACGGGGTCTGACTGACGTGCTTCGCTCATGGCTGCGATGGTTTGCGGGTAAGTGGCGGAAAAGAAAACGGTCTGCTTAACTTTGGGTAGGGTGGCGAAGATTTGCTCCATATCTTCCTCAAATCCCATGTCGAGCATCCTATCTGCTTCGTCCAAGACGATACAGCGCAGGCGCCAAGGATTCAGACTGCCCCGCCGTAAATGGTCCAATACGCGACCCGGAGTCCCGACTATGATATGGACGCCTTTTTCCAACGGCAGTAATTGTGATCTTGCGGGTTGCCCACCTGAGAGGATCATCACCTGCAGCCCCGGAAGGCGGCGGCCAAGCTTACGGATCTCCCGTGCGACCTGGGTGCAAAGCTCCCTCGTCGGGCAAAGGATCATAGCTTGAAGGAAACGGCCCTCGATCCGTATTCTCTCCAGAATTGGTAAGGAGAAGGCGAGTGTTTTGCCACTGCCGGTCTGGGCTTGAGCTACAAGGTCGCGCCCGGCAAGAAGCAGAGGGATACTTTTAGCTTGAATCGGAGTTGGTTGCTCGTAACCTAATTCCTCGAGAACTGCACTCATTGCCGGCGATAAATTCAAGCGTTGGAATCCTCGTGCCGTAACGGGCGAGACGGTTTCGGTAGTCATATGTCTATAGCTCCTGGGCGGAGGTGTGGCGAGCGCCGCATACCTGTATCACAAAGCTCAGGTAAGGTCAGGGATTTGTTGTAAGGGTCTAGAATTACATTGTAAACAAAATAATGTGACAAATGGCTCAAGTGCGGACCAGGTGAGTCCGATAAATCCCCAACAAGAAGCGGTTTTCGTGAGGGATTTATGAGCTTAGGCCAAAAAATGAAGTGGGTTTTGGATAGTTATTTCACCCCCCTAACTTCGTCTCACTACATCGAACTTCTCAACCCGCTCTGGGCCGATCACCAACTGCATGCAAAAGTCGTTGCTGTCATCGATGAGACAAAAACAGCGCGCACCCTGGTGCTTCAGCCTGGACGTAACTGGCGTATCCATCGACCTGGGCAGCATATTCGCGTTGGTGTGACCATTAATGGGGCTAGGCATACTCGCACTTATTCTCTCTCGTCAGCCCCAGAGGCCGGGGGCGGACAGATAGCAATCACCGTAAAGGCCTCGGAAGGTGGTTTTGTATCGCGCCACCTCACCACCGAGGTCAAGGTCGGTGACTTGATTCCAGTGGGTCTTCCGCAAGGCCTATTCGTGATGCCCGAAGCTGGCCCAGTCCGCCCCCTGTTTGTCACCGGTGGCAGCGGCATTACTCCTGTCATGGCGATGCTGCGTAGTTTGGCTATAAGACGATCGGCGATGAGCATAGTACACATACACTATGCGCGCCATGCCTGGGATGTCATCTTTGGGCAAGAGCTTCGAGCCATGCACAGGAGTCTGCCAAACTATCGCCTCATCGAGATTTATACCGAGAACAAACGTCGGGGAATTCCTGGTATCTCCGATCAGCCAGCAGATCTCCATTTAACACGCGGCGCTCTCACTGCGATATGTCCAGATTGGCAGGATAGGGAATCTTGGGTTTGTGGTCCTACCGGCCTAAATGAGGCCGCTTTACAAATTTGGCGCGAGTGTCAGGTTGAGTCACGACTTTGTATCGAGGCCTTTCACGCCAAACTAGCGCCGCTTCCCGGCGACGCCAAAGGTGGGGTGATAAAGCTGCAGCGAAGCCAAAAGGAAATCTCATCTGACGGTCAGTCGTCGATTCTGCAGGTTGCCGAGGCAGCTGGGATCAACTTGCCACACGGATGTCGGATGGGGATTTGCCACGGTTGTAATGCCACTCTGATTGCAGGGACAGTGCGCGATCTTCGGACCGGTGCGGTGCGCCAATGCTCTCCGGGTGAGACGGTGCAAATTTGTGTCACTGCGGTGTCTGGCGACTCCGAGTTCGATGTTTAGTGACACCTTTAATGGAGGAGAGACGATGTCAGGTCTACCTGTAAACCTCAGTGATAGTCAGATAGCGGAATTCGGCCGTCAGATGGATCGCATCAAGTACGAAGTGACGCGTAGCCTTGGTGATGATGATGCAAGATATATAAGGCGCCTCATTAAAATACAGCGTCTGATGCTCGTGGCAGGAAGATTGATGATATACGCCAGTTTACCATTTTTGCCGATGGCGGGATTAGCCGTTGGGTCCTGGGTAGTGTTTGCAAGCGTCATATCGCTCGGAATCGTGGCGTTGGCGGTGGCGAAAATTCTTGAAAATATGGAAATAGGACACAACATCTTGCATGCGCAGTGGGACTGGATGCGCGATCCTCAGATCAATTCCACTACTTGGGAGTGGGATACACACTGTGTTGCCGAACATTGGAAACAGACACATAATGTGGTGCATCATACCTGGACAAATGTACTCGGGAAAGATCACGACGTCGGGTATGGATTTCTGCGTGTTGACGCTGCGCAGCCGTGGCGTCCACGTCACCTGATACAGCCATTTTTCAACGTCGTACTAATGGTTTTTTTTGAATGGCTTTTATCGATGCAAAGTTGGCGTATTGAAGATGTCGCCGAAGGGAGAACGACCCTGGCACAGATGAGGCCAACCATTAGAACGACGCTGCGCAAAATGTTGCGTCAAGGTCTCAAGGATTATGTTCTTTTTCCATTGCTCGCAGGACCGTTCTTTCCAGTTGTCGCAGCAGCGAACTTCGTGGCTACCGTGATGCGTAGTATATGGTCCAACATGGTTATTTTTTGTGGTCACTTTCCTACTGGTTCTTACCTCTTTACCGAGGAACAGGTGGAGAACGAGACTCGCGCTGAGTGGTATATGCGCCAGATGCTTGGCTCAAGCAACTTCAGTGGTGGGCGTCTCATGACGATCATATCGGGGTCGCTGAATTACCAAATTGAACATCATCTGTTTCCTGACATGCCCAGTAATCGCTATCCCCAAGTGGCACCGCAAGTGCGGGCCTTGGCAGCAGAGTACGGACTTCCCTACAATACGGGCACTCTACTTGGGCAGTACTGGAAGACGACTGCGAAAATTTGGCGCTTGGCTTTGCCCGGTCAGGCAGCGCCGACTGAGATAAGAAAACAGGTTAGCAAGGCGGCTTGAGCAAATTACCTGTTGCGTCCAATCTTGTCGGATTTTTTTCTTAGTGACATGAAGTAGCGTTTTCGTGTCTCAGGCAAGCGTTCAATCGCGTACCTAAGCGTCGTACGCGGCATCACGGCTCCATAGGCTTCTAGGTAGGTCTCTAAGGCGTTTAGGGAACAATGTTTGCCGACTTCGCGCAGCATCCAACCAATCGCCTTTTGCATGAGATCATGGTCGTCATTCATCAGCTTCCTGGCCAAGGCTAGGGTAGGGCGCGGGTCGCCGGATTTGATGTAGTTTAGGGTTGAAACCACGGCTATACGCCGATCCCAAAGCCAGGACGATGCGGCTAGCTTGCCTAGTACGGGCATCGGGCTTTTGTCTGACGTTCTGAGGTATGCGCCGACAATGTGCGGGGCGGTCGCATCAACTAAGTCCCAGTTGTTGATGTGTCGGGTACTGCGCAGATACAAGGTATAAGCCTTCAACCTATAGGGGAGATCTTCACGTTTAAATTGGGCAACAAGTATGAGCAGGGCCGACATCCGACATTCATGGTAGGGAGATCTAAGCAGCGATTTCATCTCTGCTATGGTGAGGTCCAAATAATTTTTGATAAGTTTGCGCTGTTGGGGCACTGTGACACCGAGAAAAATATCTTCTGCAGCGTACTGACCGGGACCAGTCTTAAAAAAGGTTTGCAGGATATTCTTTTGGCCTGCGTCGGCTAAGTTCTTTAGATCACGCTCAAGCTGTAGGTAGCGTTTTTGCATGATTTTCACTTTAGAGCAGTGCCATACCTGTGCGCAAAAGCAGGATTAATAGGGAAATCGAAGAAACAAAAAAAATGGCGAACCTTATTTCGATCTTGTTCACCAGGGCCTGGAACAGGCTGTGGACCACTCACGTACCGACATAAGTCCAGGCCAGCGCCAGATCCATAGAGTCAGTTGTGGATAAAAGTGCTGCAATAATGACTGTCGGGTAAAATATCGTCGGTTGTTCAAAGAGATGATTATAGTTGTCGGCTTTCCACCTAACTTTGGCAGGTAGCATTGCCATCTGCTCGCCTCGCGGGATTGTAGCGTCCAACTTCATACCCATACGACGTATAGCAGGGATGCGTGTGACATACATCCAAGTCCACATGACGAAAGTCCATGCAGAGAGAGCGACGGCAGGTAACAACAAAGATCTGTTCGGTTCCATAGGGCCACAATCCTTGTGTCTAGCGTAAACTATGATTGTTAAAAATAATGTACCAGAGATTCAGTGAGTGAATCCAAAAAAAAATGGCCTGCGTAAATGCGATGGTGCCTTAATAGACGTTCGTGCAATAAACTAATTTACTTGAATTTTTGCAATGATCAGCATAAGGAGATGCGCGATGGCAACAACGATACGAATACGCTATGGCAAGCATTGTAAATTTTTTTGGGTCTACTAATGAGCGAAATCTGGTTACATGATGCAGTATTCTTTCTCTTGCGCCTTGTTGAGGCTGCAGCTGCGCTTGTCATATTTCTCGGTGCAGCCATCGGTTTTTTTAAATTCCTTGTTGGGATTCTGGGGCGGAGATCGGCGGGTAGTTTTACCGCCGTAAGGCTCGATCTCGGCCGATTTCTAGCGCTAGGACTTGAATTTCAGTTGGCCTCGGATCTACTCCGAACCGCTGTGGCTCCGTCTTTTGAGGAAATTGGTAAACTGGCAGCCGTGGCCGCGATCCGTACGGCGCTCAACTTCTTTCTGAGCCGCGAAATCGCTGCCGAACGAGAAGAAGTAGCACACGAAAGTTCACCCACAGTATGAATTACCAAACGAGCCTGGTCGCGTTACCCGCTGTAGGTGGAGTTATTGCCGGCGCATTGGCAATGGCCCGAGGTCTTGGACTAAGGCAGGCGGTACCCATATTTTTAGATCTTTTTACCGCAGCCGGGCTGATAAGGTTGTCTCAGGACTCCTCCTGGCAAACGATCGCATGCACTGGTGCCATCATAGGTGTGCGTAAAATATTAACCAAATCCCTATCCATCACAACTAATACCTAACCCAGCAATCCACGTTCAACGGTAAATCTCTCGCGCTACGGGTATCTGCACGCAGTGGGGTTTTGCAAACGAGTTGCGACGTTAGTGGCCGTAATGATTAGTGTAATTATATTTCTTTAAAGGTTGGTGATCCTTCTGCCGATGCCATCCCAAACTTCACGAAAAACACTAGAGGGTTTAGGAGGTCGTACAGAGTATTGTGCGATATCTTTGTGCCTTCGTAATGCTTGTAGTCATTTACTTCGGGGGATTTATCGGCTGTGAAAAGATGTTTGATGTCGATGCCACACCTGTTGGTAGCAAGATAGATAGTTTGCAGAAAAGTACTAACCCGACAGTGTTGCCCGGAAGTTATAAGGAGCAGGTGCTCTACATGACTTGCTATACCGTGGACCCTGATTCCATCCGGGTAGTTGAATCCATCGCTCCGAATAAACCATTCAAGATATCGATTGCTGACTTTGCAAGTAGGGTGGATGCTTTACGCCAATCGACTGAAATTGCGACTATATCCGTCATCGGTCATTCCTATGGGGGCTGGGCGGCCATGAAATTTATTAGTCTGCTGTCTGCTAGTTGGAATTTCGAAGGACTGATTACCATCGATCCAATCAGTCGCGTCACCTGCACGCCTGAAGCTTTTGTCAGCCAGGTCTTCAATCGAGCTCCTGGATGTGTCGACTCTCCCAAGGACTTTGACGATACAACCATGCGCTACATCGCGCAGCTGGCAAAAAAGTGGCAAAATTTCTATCAGGCCAAAGATCCGTGGTTGCGATCGGCGCCGATCAGTGGCGCTGAGAATATCCTTGTAAATTTTGACGGTGCTGCCGATAAAGCGCACGTCGGCATTCTCGACACACCACAGCTCATTGCGGGCGTAAAGTCACTGGTTAGCCGGTGACGGTTGTAAAAAATAATCAATCAGATGGGCGGACGTTTTAGGTTTTTTTAGTAATCGCACCTTTTTTTTGGCATTCCTCTGGAGTTTTCTTGCTGGTCTTAGGAACTGGCGCGAGAGTTTCGGGCTGTGTGTTGGTCTCACCTTCGACTTCTGCCAGAGAAAGGGTCGGAGCGGTATAGTCCACAGTCTGTATTAAACCTAAGTTAGTGATTGTCGCTTCGTCGGGATTTGAGGTCGGGGCAGTTTTGACAGTGGGACCTGTACCTGCACCTTGCTCATCTTTAGCAGTCGGCGAAGGTTTTTTGCTAGTTGCGCCACAGACCTCATCTTTCAGTGATTTTTTGTTTCTGTTGCAACTTAGGAGTGACAAATGATTTTCTTTGACACGCTCCTTCACATCACTAGAATCGGTCAAAATGGCTGCATCACCATTCAAGGCTAAGTTAGCCTCGGCGGACGCCTCCTTGTAAAGTAGGCCGTGAATAGCATAAACGTAGCCTATCGTGGCAGTTGAGGCTAATGCTTCATGTTTAGTATCTTTTGCTGCGGCCGAGAACACTAATCCAGCGTTTAAGGCGCGGAGATAAAGCTGTCCGTCCATGTCACCGTCGTAAGGGAACTTGCCATTTTTGCTGTATTGGATGCCAGCTGTTGCCAGGCGCAAGTAATCATCTACGTCGCCAGGTGCCACTTGTAGATCCTTGGGCACACCGTAGGCTCGCAAAATGGTTCCCACGCTAGTGTATCGTTCGCTAAAAGAGTCGATAATCCAATTCAATTCTGCATCAAATTTGATCTGGCTTTTTAGTCCCGCAAATTTCCGACCGTTGAAATCCAAAACACTTTCAATCAAACCAGCCTTGGCGCTCTCGACCCAGCCACCTACAGTTTTTTTCTTGAACTCGGTCAAACTGTCAGTGAACCCAGTACCGCTCTGAGCGCGACTGATGGCACCGAGAATATCGATTGTTCCTGGTTCTAAAGCTGCGCTTGCAATTTGTCCTGCGTTACCGCCAGCGCACCCTGTGATCAACAACGATAGAAGTCCTAAATTGTTGGACATGCTATGTCTCCTTAAACCATTTGCGGGGCGTTTTCGGAAATATCTCGCAATAAATGGTCCGTAGATTGATCAAGTTTTGTTGGGTATTTATTGCCGCTCGGGATGACTATAGGTTGTGCACTGTCTAACAATTTTTAGCCAGTACAGGTCTACCGCTTAATCCAGAGTTCCAGGCTACCACTGCCAAAAGGCTCGCTATAATCATGGGCCCAAGACGGTGGCAGGTGGTCGCCCATGCCCCAGTAAATTGCGGCTTTAGTTCCTGACGGGGTCTGCTCTAATTTATCCATGGCTAGGTTGACCATAGCGGTGTGGCGGTCCCCAGCAATGGCGTGTGCATGGATACTTTTGGTGTTGGATTCAAATGCGGCAGCGAACGGATTAAATAGATAATAAGCGTTCCACTGGCGCCAGTCCGCCGCTAATGCGTCGCCGCAAATAAAAGATACGTGAGACAAGCCGCAGCGCTGGGCCATGGTCTTTGCCATAGTTACTAACTTGGAGTTTTTCTCGATGCCAGTGTAGTGGGCTTTAGTTGTAAGAGCAGCGATCAGACAAAATTTCCCAGCGCCTGAGCCGACGTCTAATATGCGTGTCTGAGGTCCCTCAACCAAAAGTTCTGCGGCACGGCGTGCCACGGCTATCGGAGTCCAATAAGTCTTCGAGTAAGCACGAGCCTCACTGTGGAGAAAACGATCAAACTCTTTGTCATGAATCTCGTCTCCCAACTTGATCTGCTCGAGCAGATCTCTAAATGTGCGATCGTCAGCCTTTTGCGCCGTAATGAAATGTCGCCGATTCATCTTTGTCACTTATGAAGCCCTAAAAGCACGCCTAGAGGAGCTGGCTAAGTTCGTAGTGTTTTTCACCCTTATTGGTGCGCAGAGTGATTTCGTCGCCAACGCGCTTGCCGATTATAGCGCGTCCCAGAGGTGTCTGTGGTGTAATCGACATGATCGTACCAATTAGTGAATCGTGGTCACTATGGAGCGTGTAACCGCCGGCAACCTGTAAGATAAAGTACCAGGTTGCGACGTCTTCTGTGCTCAGCTTGACTAGCGCAGTCAGGCCGACTGCATCCTCGTTTAAAAAAGGACGCGGAGTTATCGATTTTATAAGTTCTGATGTGGCTTGCAGCTGCGAGGCACGTGCCTCTTGAGCCCCGGCCAGATAGGAAGCCTCCAGGCCGCGCGTATCATATTTGTTTTCTGGCCTGTTTTCGGCATGTGTTGCTGCATCGTGCGCTGCGGCGGCGACTGTGCGGAGCGCCATGAGTTCCCCATCCAAATGCTCCGTAATTTGTCTGAGTAGGGAGTTTTTCAGGTCCAGGCTCAAATGATAGCCTCGCTTGCATGACTATTGGTGATTTTTTGTTGTCTTTAGTTGCTCGATCAAAACTTTGTCTCGTTCCCCAACAAAATTGATCACCAGCCCTCGTCGTCCAGCTCTAGCAGTACGTCCTGCGCGGTGCAGGTAGTTATCCATCTGGTAAGGCATGTGGTAATTGATGACTCGTCCAACGTGTTCCACATCAAGGCCACGGGAAGCCAGGTCCGTTGAAATGAGTAGGCCTATTTGGCCCGTGCGGAATGCCTTGAGATTGGCACGGCGCTCGACTTTATCCATGGAACCGCGATAAACAACACAGTTGCGTTGCACTTTCGCCAACTCTGCCGCAAGTAAGTCGCACTGTTTGCGGGTATTGGTGAAGATCATGGTGCCGCCACTCACGTTTTCACGCAGGACGGATTCGAGTAAACTAAATCGATCGCTGTCAGATACTAGTTTATTGCACGTAGTCAATGTCGCAACTACTTGGTTGCTGCCGCTAGTGCGAATCACCGTTGCATCGGTAAATAGGGTCTTCATGAGTGTCTGCACTTCAGCAGACACGGTGGCCGAAAACATGACAAGCTGTTTTCCCGAGGGACATGCGGCCGCAATCTTTTTTGCATCGGGCAAAAATCCTTGATCCAGCATTTGATCGGCTTCATCAAATACCAAAACGCGGACGTCGCCTAGACTCAGTAGGCCACGATCGAGCAGTTTGATCAGGCGTCCGGGGGTGGCAACTAGGACTTCAAATGGACCTTGGATATTCTTCTTGGCGACCTCGAGGGTACTGCCGCCAAGCAGGCTCCGTACGCGAATCCGGGTCGAGTGTGTGAATGGTTTGAAGTTACGTGCAACCTGTTCACCTAATTCACGAGTTGGTACGATCACTACGGCGCGCGGACGGCTGTCTTTGGTGATTTTATCGCCGTCGTTTTCAAGGGTCTTCAACTGATGCAAAACTGGCAGAATGTAGGCCAGCGTTTTACCGCTGCCAGTCTCCGATACGCCGACTACTGATGTGCCAGCGAGTAGGACCGGCAGCACGCGGCTCTGGATTTCGGTTGTTGCCTTGAGTCCCTGTTCTGCTAACGAGGCCTGTAGGGTGGAAAGCAGGCGAAAGTCTGAAAAGTAAGTCATGAGTTGTCCAGTCTTAGGATACAAGGGTTTAAAAATGAAGGGGTATCAGCGGCTTAGTTATAACGAATGCTTATGACTCAGCGTTGGAAATGACACTGACTAAACACCTTGCCGCTGCCACAGGGACAAGGGGCGCTTTTAGCTATAGCCTTCGGTTTATCACCCTCATTTTGAAACTCACCGGAGTGATAAAGCCAACGGCCATCGATGAGGTCAAATTGGCTGATTTCGTGCAGGGTCTCGAGTTTATTATTAAAGATGAGGCAGGCCCGGAATTCGACTTCACCCTCGTCGCCATCGACATGGGCGTCAAGTATTTCTAAACTAACCCAGTTGGAAGGTTCGTCGGCGTCGAGATCGTCGGGACAGGTGTCGGGATGCCACGTGGCCTTAAGATAGGCAACGTCACCAAGGCAGAACGCTGTATATCTACTGCGCATCAGTACAGTTGGATCGGCGGCATTTTTACCTTCCCGTAAATACGGGCCGCAGCATTGGCCAAAGGTGTGGCTACTGCCGCAGGGACAAAGATCAGTTGTGGTGGGCGATACCATGACGACACTCCTACGGCGATGCTGCGACTCAATCTTTATACAAGTAAAAGCCCTTAACACCCGTTACTTCATTCAGGGTGAATTTCGGGTTCTGCTCGCCAATATGCGCGGCTTTGGCTTCGTAGGTGGCTGAGGGCACCAAAAAATCTAGTGGGTCGCCGCCCGCTGCGACTAGCGCTAGCAGACCGTCAATAGCCTCGACCTTTGCATCGCCATGAAAATTCCAAATCCCATTATAATGGTGACCCTCTATAAGCTCTCGCGAGTGTTTCGTAAGAAAATCATGCCGCGGGGAGGAGAATCCCTCTAGTCTAATGTGAAACCAAGGTTTGAGGTTATTCCGGCCCGTTGGGTTCCCATCGAGCTGCAGAGCGGTGGGATGCCTTTTCCGCCACGCACGCAGGATCGCCACTGCATCGCGCAGGGGAACGGCGCCCTTTTTCGTCACCTTCACGCAAGCATCTGGATGCCCTACCGCCACGTTAACTTTACCAGCAACTTGAGATTTTGTGTCTGTCATGGAGTCGGTCTCATAAGGCGCATCAGTGCAGCCTGCCCCCTATATCCCAGGTAACGTTGATTTATCAAGGTACAGAATCAAAGTTTGCCTCCCGGACGGTTGGCGAATAAGCCGGCGATACTGCTGAAGTCATTAGGGCGAAGATGCCTCTGCTGTACAGCCCCCATTCGGGTTATAACAAGACTGGCTTTTAAAGTTGCCACCTCTCCCCGAGGTCTTAGCCGAAGCCTTGCCACCCTGAGCCGAAGCCCAGGCACCGTTCGCACCAGCTTCAGCGTGACTCTGAGCGCCACCTTGGGAGGTACCGTAGCTGGAATTGTCAGAGCCGCTATTTTCGCCATTGTTTTCTGGTGCTGGTTCATAATGAGTGATTTTTCTAGTGCGCCAGTTGAAAGTAAACTTACCCTTTGGGCACTCTTGACTAACAATAGCGGAAGGAAGGTTCCACTTGCGGCCACGCGGCGTGCAATTCCTAGTTCGGTCGGGAAGGGCCATCGCGGGACAATCTACTGCTCTAGGATCTTGAGCTAAAAGGGCGAGAGCGCTGATGTTCTCGCGGCATGCCTTATTAATATTAGGAATCGTGGATGCTTTAGCTGCCAAGAGGCTCAAACCTTCTGTGTCATCAAGTTGCAAAGCTCCGCCATTCGACTCTAGAAAGGCGGCCAAGTTCATAGCTTGCTGAAAGCCCGCAGCCAGTTGTGCAGGACTCAACGCTTTTTCTTTGCCACCTGCCGATGCCCTGAGGGCACCAATGGTTTGAAAGCGTGCAGCATACTGTTTCAGAATCGTCGCGTTTTGAGTGGCAAAAGCGCGGCTGTTTTTAATCACTGCCCCGGCAATTTTGACTTGAGTGGTTGGCAGATTTCTGATGGTAGCATTGAGATCTTCGAATAAGGGAGCGGCATCGATTTTCGCCATCTCTTCGGGTGAAATCCCTTTTCTCATTTCAGTAAACAATTGCACGAGATTATCGAATGAGAGAATTTCGCTCACAGAATCAAGCGCAGAATCTTCGGCCTGGCCGCAGGCCAGTGTGCCCATGGCTAACGCAGCTACAACGAGAGCGCTGCGGATGCTTTGCCTACGGCTACTACTCTGAGCATTAGTTGTTCTAGAACGCTTAGTTGCGATAAACATGACTAAGATCCTCTAGGTGATTCTCTAGTTGAAGACCCCGTACCGACTAACCAGTTGATCTGGATCGCGGCCTTCCACTTGGCTGTTTCCCAGACCCCGAATCTATATACGAACTGCGAGATACATATTTCTATGTATCGGTACGAACACCCAGATTCTAAAGCTAAAAGAATCTTTATTTATCTTACAATGTAACCCATCATGGATCGCTCGCCTTGCATAAGTGGGCAAATTTTCTAACCCAAATCATCCCGCCTATTCCGCCTTTTTAGCCTACTAACTCGAAGTCCTTCGAGCGAATCCTCTAAAATCTGCATTTGTTTTTGGGCGTTCCCGGTGAAACCTGTAGGTCTCATGTCAACACATATGAGTTTATTTTATTATTTGTAGGAGAATTGCGCTTGCTGCGACAGTAACCTCATCAGAAGCTCGCTCAACAAAAGATGCATGGCGCACAACATAGTCCAGACTTTTAAGCTGCTCGATAATGACAACACCTTTAGTCATCATGTGATTGGTGAGCTTAATATGAAATCCGTGTCGGGGTGGCGTCGATGTAATGGGACAGAAAAAGGCAAGTCCAAGTTTGCGATTGAATTCACCGTCAGACAACACAAGAACTGGTCGTCTTTTATCTTGCTCAACACCTAGGATGGGATCCATATCCAGATAGCAGATATCACCTCGTTCTGGATGGTAAACAGGTTTCTTTTTACTCATCGTCGATCACCTCTTGGCCCGTCGCATGTCCTGTCTTCCATTCTTCGCTCGTCTCATTCTCTGGTACGGATGCCAGTAGATCTTTCAGAGTTTGAACTTTGCGAATGATCAGGCAGTCCCCTCGAATGGTAAGCTGCAACTCTTCGCCCAGATGCAGCTGAAGCGCTTCGATCACCTGTTTGGGTAGACTGACGCCCGCTGAGTTGCCGACTTTTCTTAACTTCGTTGTTTCACTCATGATTGTAGAATTCCATCACGTTGGTGATCTCATGTATCACGGTTATTACAAGTTATAACATTGCGCGTCACTTGGATCAAGTTAGAGTGGTGTTGCTGCTCTACATCATCCCGCCCATGCCGCCAGTTGCAAATGGTCCACGCCAGAGTTGGTGCCAATTAGTATTGGTTCGTATTTAAGGGTACTTAGGACTTAACTTTACGGGTAAGTCCTCCCATTTCTTGGTGCTGATTGGTAGCGAGAGGCATAAAAATCGTGTCGCAGTCGTGTCGAAGTGGTCCGCTTGATTAATGCTCTGCAGTGGCGAGGCGCCCATTTATGTTTTGGCTAGTTGATAGACCTGCAAATGTTCTACTCGCTCTTTTTAACCCATCCCGCGTTAGGTCCGCGTCCTTCTGCTACGAGTCTGCCTGCATCGCGTTCGGCGCGCAGGATCTTCCTAACGTGGTCGATGCCGACGGTGGGGCATTTCTTCGCAACATCACCGATTGTAAACCTCACTGGAAGTCTCTCAATGGCGGCTATGACGATTGCTGCCTTAGCACCCTTGGCGGTTTCAACCGATCCGACGCGGTTCTCAAATTCTCGGTAAGCTGTGAGCAGCATGACGCCAAGAAAATATTCGAGCCACGGCGTCAGGTCGTGCTTCCCGTCGTGCCAGCCCTGTGACGACTTGTATAATGCGTCGTAATATCCATCCTTGGTATCTTCGACGACTTTCTCGAGGCTGCTGTATCGTCCGACATTGAAACCGGCTTGATAGAGCATCAGCAATGTCAAGAGGCGCGCAATCCTCCCATTTCCGTCCAGGAAGGGATGAATGCAGAGAAAGTCGAGGATATAGGCGCCGAGCGCGATAAGGGGCTCGACCGAGTTCGGTGGTTCCAAAGCGCGACGAAATTGCTCGTGCAGCGCTTCCATGGCGCTTGGCGTCTGCCAGGCTGACACAGGCTGAAAACGCACCGTCCTTGTGCCGTCGGCAGCAGTTTCAGTGATGGCGTTGTCGGTGTTTTTCCAGGTTCCGCCTGGGGCAGCTGTGTATTTGAACAGATCGCGGTGGAGTTGCAGCACGATTCGAGCTGTATGGGGAATATCGGCGTGTGAATCGTGAATCGTTTGCAGCACGTCCCTGTAGCCAGCAATCTCCTGCTGCGGCCGTGTGATCGGTTGAATCTTGCTTTCAACCAGCGCTTTCAGCTGCCGATAGTCTTGAAGAACGACCCCCTCAATTCGGTTGGAAGACTCGGTACTTTGGATCACTGCATTTTGTCTCAGGGTTTCGAGGGTCTGCGGTGATTGGACACGGAAAAGGTCCTCTTTGCCACGAAACTCTCCGAGCAGCCGAATGGTCTTAATGAGCGTCTGGTTGATGGGGTGTCTCTGTAGAAAATCGTCCTCGAAAGACTTCACTGAACACCTCGTTAATAGGTACCAAAGATATATTCAGTACCTATTAATAGGGTATTGTACCCACTCTTGGCAGTCAAGTTGAATGGGGTGTGGAACGCTGTACAGTACCCATTTAATGGGACTGCTACCCAATTCGCCTCATACTGGGGCTATGCGTGCCTCGGTCAAATTCCAGCAATCGCGCCAAGAGTAAAGCAGAAATATCGTAATCCTACGCCAAATTCTTCGGCAAAACAGCCTAGCATTGGTCCTCCTACTTCGGGATGCGAGCTGTGCCGAGCATTTTTATCTAAATAATTGTAAATATTGGTAATTTATCAGGATGGGGTAGAAAATTGTGTTCAAGTTTAGTCCCCCACGTGCCGAAAAACATCTGGAATTAGGGCTTCGCCTTAGGGGAATTTCGGGAGCCAACGGTATGCGCCGAATCCTCATGACAAGCTCAGACTACACTTGCTCACTTGGCATAGCGAAGCGAGTTTTAGTGGCTTTCAGCCGATGGCTAACTGCTCGAGTCTGGAGCGGTGCCTAAGACTCTGCTTAAAAGAATCGCTAAGGTGGCGCAGCGTTGTCCGGTGTCCCCAAGCGGTTCGTGTTTGCGACGTCATCCTAGGCAACTCAGTGCGGATGAAGTACGGCTTATGAGGGAGATGGTGCAAAGCCCTAAATTCTCCCATATGCCTATTTGTTCTGTAGCGCTACTTGCGAGACGCCGCGGCACTCTGAGCTGCAGCATCCAAACGTGGTACAAATACGTTTCTAAAAATAAATGGATACGTCCGCGTCTCAAGGCACGGCGCCACACCAAAAAATATCGCGGCCTCCACGCTAAACACCCTCATGAGTATTGGCATCTTGACGTTACCAAAGTGCGCCTAGCTGACGGTAGTGTCCAATGTCTGCAGGTGGTACCTGATAATCGCTATCGTGCGGTGCTCAGCTGGCATATGTCCCCAACCGTTAGGGCGGAGAACACCGGCGCTCACGCTATTCCAACAGATGCTGCCTCAAAGCCTCGGGTGCTTAGGCGCATAGCCCGGCGCGAGATTCGTCACGCAAATACGATGATTTAGGTCTTTTTTAAGTCGCTAAAGAGCAATTGTTTAAATCACAAAATCATTCGGAACGTGGACGAGTTGCGGCGTGCTGTAAGCTTCTACATTAAGCAGCAAAACGAGGTCATCCCCCGGATGGCACTTAAAGGCTTAACTCCCTATGAGCTGCTGACTGGGGTGAAAGCGGAGATGTATAGTGACGAGCAACGTGATCGGTCCCATGCGGCACAGATTAGTAGGAGACTAATCAATGCATCGATGAGTTGTCACTCCTGCAGTAACTCTTCGATAAAAAACTTTGTTTTCGGTGGGATCATTGAGTTTGGGTAGTAAGATTGAATGATGTCAAATATGACTTGGGATGTCCTGATCCCCAGGTAGTTGGTCAAAAAAATTACGTCATCACTATCGGAGGAATCCCACCTCGCGCTGATACATTTCATGGCGAGCATGTACTTTGGTTCCGGTGCCCAAACTAGTAAATTAGACAATTGTAGGTAGTCCTGCCGCGCAAAGTCCTTAACGAGGTAGGCCTTCGCGCCGTCATTGAGCCAATCCGTAGGCAAGCCCAAGTCACCAGCAATTTTGGCTGCGGCTTGTCTAATGATGTGACTTGGCTCAAAAATAGCATCTACATCACGAGTGGCAGCCCTAGCATTATAAATCAGGCACATGACGGAGCCCCCAACGATGCCGATTTCGCCCTTGTGGCCCTGACGGCGCAATTCTTCATTGAGCGCGTTGAAAGATGATTTTATTTGCTCGGCTGTGAGCATTAGGCCCTCTGGAGAAAGTTGTCATGAACGAAGATATTGTTGCGTCGGAATTCAACAGGCGATTCAATTATAGCCATGGCCTTTAGCGACTCCATGCCGGACAAAAACCACGGTTCATCCAAGAAATAGCTTGGTCTTGCCCACTCGGGGACATCAATCCCTGATTCGGCGCAAAGTGCAGCGGTAGTTGAGGCCATGAGCGCTCTGAGTCTGGGGTCTAATGCTTTGACTGGAGGCAGTAGGACAAGTCTCGCATCGAGTGAACGCCTGAACTCATCGACGAAGTCCATCAAATAAATCTTCCAGGATTCAAAGCCCTGATTAACGACGGCAATTGAGATAGCTACGATCGATTGTTCGCTGGCAGCTGGTTCGATCGGGACTAAGGCTAAGATTGCCTGACGTGAGTATAGGTGAAGCACCTGATCCAAGATATCAGGCCTGCTACTTCGCGGTTCAGCTTCAAGTGATCGCAAAGTTGCACGCGCAATACCGGCAGATCGCGCGGCATCGCGCTCACCTAGATTTTTTGAGTTGCGAATCTTGCTTAGTAACTTCATGCCCCCTCCTATGTCGTTTATCGGTCTTTTTGAGTAAAAACTCAATACCATAATGGTCTAATAAGTTAGACCAAATGCACGGCATTTAGGTCACTGGCGGTTTTTGGTGTCTTAGATCAAACAAATTGGGCCCCTACCTTGCGGTAGGAGCCCAATTGTTTAGCTTAGGTGAGCTATAAAGCCCTGTAACTACAGGATCTTACATCATCCCGCCCATGCCGCCCGGTGGACCGCAGGTGAATGATTTTTGGTACAGAGAAGTATGGGCTAGTATTTACGGGTAGTTGAGACAAAAATTTTGCCGAAAAGTTTTTTGCGTTTGGTAGGGAGTGGTATCTGGTAGCACAAAAATTGCGGCGCAATTGGGGCGCGGATGGGGGTGCTGACCCCGCTGCCACGTATGCCGATTAAGTTTAGCCCAGGTTGTTGAGTGGATCGCCATCCCTCTTTGAAAAAGGATAATCAACGCCTCTTATGCCTCTAATCCCGTAGCCTGGATAGTGGTCAGCCTGAATTTCTGCGATAAATTCGGCTCTTGATAGGACCTTTGATGAATCAAAATCGTAAAAATGCTCATTAACTCCCTTGTTGTCCTTTTTAAGGACAATCACCGAATGATCGCCAGAGGGTTTTTTGGGCACACTTTCAGTAAACTTTCTTGAGTCGTCTAACCTTATGATCAATTCCCCGGATTTTAGGGCTTGCCTTACTGAGTCTGCGAGCTGTTCCCTTGTTTTTGCCTTTGAGCCCAGTTTACGGCCGATGCTGTTATTTCATAGGTCCATATTGGTACTTCCGAACGGTGAAAGTATCGATGTCCCTTCATTGAGCCAGCCTAAAATATTTGCCGTTTGTTCGTTATATTCTTGGGTGAAAACTCCACTCACGTATGCATGGCGAAACGCGTCAACGTCATTATCAACGAACCCTGCTACTGTAGCATCTATTTGACCATTTTCGTCTTTAGGTAGGGGGCGAATCTTCGTATCGAAATATATGTATGCCTCTTTTGTTGCCTCAGCCATTAGATTGGGTGGCCACCAATACATGGTTTGTCCTTTCAGCATTGTAAACTGTAATATAAGCCCAGAGGGCTACCGCAAATGATAGCCATCCCATGATGGTGAACGGAAAACCCGCGATTTGTGGAGACATAAGGAGTGACGGTAATAAGAGTAGGTACACCGTTTTTTTGTGTCTCCAGCCCCATGCTGTAGACGAAAGCCATAGCCCTATGACAAAAAGTACAAAGACCTTTGGAATTTGCTCGGTCATGATCCTAAACGTAAATCTGATATGAGCAACATCAGACTGTGTGGTGAACAGAAACCACTCGTAGGTGAGATAGCAGCTAAATATCCTCGCTACCCATCTATATAGCTTACGTGGGCTGAGCAGTTTCGCTTTTATTAGTTTTGTGGAGCGCAGTTCTGTAAACTTAAACATTTTTTCCACGATTTCAGATGGATATAATTTAACTTATTTCAAAATGTCGGCGAGCAGTTTTGTTTGTTCAACTCGCTTTCTTTCGCTGATCTTACCGAGGTTATGGAGTTTCCAGCGAATTGAGGGATAGTCCTTAATTTTAGGCTGATTGTAGCAGCTCCAGTCAGGGTCGTTTTTTGTAAAGGTAGTTAGGAAGCGGCGATCACGGTCATCGAGCGCCGACAATAGTTCAAATTTTAATTTCGTTCGGGCCTGTGTGAGATCTGAAACAGAAATCTCTCGATCGGTCATTCCGAGAAAATCACTTTCGTAAATTTCCGCGATATTTAACTCCCGAGCATCCAGGAGCTCATGTGTGGGTCGATTATGCGACAGAAGATAGAAGATAAAGGCGTCTTTCACCTGAGTGTTTATTGAGTTCCTCAAGAAGTAGTGATGGACGTCAAATAGATCGCGTGGGTGCTGTCTATCTAGTGCAGCACAGAATTTGCCACCATAGAGATCACTTTGGTCGAGAACGAGTGCGGTGGCATTTTTTTCAAATCGGGCTTGCACAATCTCAGAAATCTCCATCTGTATCGGAGCAAATAAACTGCCACGAAGGACATAATTGGGCTCAATCTTAATGTTAGCGCTTCCGGTCGCGACCACTATCCGTGCTTCCCGCTTACCGTCGAGTGGATGATTCGGTTGCGCTTTAAACCCAAACGTTCGTTCAATCTGGTCTTTCATCTGGTCCAGGATGCGATGAATGTCAGAGTATGATTCAGAGCGGTCTTTGATCGGCAAATAGCAAAGATCGATATCAACAGATAAACGGGGCATATCCAGACAGAATAGATTAAGGGCCGTCCCACCCTTGATGGCAAACTCAGGGTGTCTCGCCACAATAGGTAAGACTTCCAAGAGGAGATCAACTTGATTTTCATAGATCTCAGAAATCAAACCTATCCTCCGTATCTTCCCTCGGTACGGTGATCTTATACTTTGTGTCAAACTTCCCACCTTTGACGACGACCCGTTTGCCGGACCCCAGTTCGATCGCGTCAAGGCTGAGCTTGGAGAAGAAAGGTAGATTCATCTTGTCTGCCAGATACAAAAATACGCGTTTCACTCTGATGGAATTGCAACGAGTTAGTAGATCCTGGACTAGTGTAGGTCTCAGAGTCATCAGCGGTAAGAGATAATTCTCTGCTGTTTCAAAGCCGTGAGTAAGGTCAAGGTCGTCGAGCAGCTCTAAGATAGCCTGCTCGCGGGTCGAGATCTTGATTTCAAGTCTATTAGCGCTAAACGCTGTGAGAGATTGTTCGCCATTGATCAAACAAGATTGTTTGAAACAGAGTTTTGCATGCCAGTCATTCATCCGAACCCAACTCGGGACGTTAAATTTTCTGGAGCCGATAACGGTAATCATGGGGTTTGTGTCTGGCTCAATGTAATGGGCTGCACCATGAAGCTCCAATGCGGTTCGGGCTCCCACATGGATGGGGAGCTGGAGTTCCTGCTGCATTGCTCTTATAGCACCTAGCCAAGACAGTTCAGCATCCGGCAGGCTAAATGCGCCGACACCGATCTTTTGAATGGAGCGACTCTCTGAATAGCCGAAGGCAACCCGCTGGCTAACGCCATTTTCTTTAAACCACTTGAGGGTATGCACGTCCCCAGGAAGCCACTTGGCAAGGATTTGGTTTATCTTTGATGCCATTTCAGACCTATTGCATCTGTTTTGTCGATTATTATGAACCAAGCCTTGGTTCATTTCAATCCAAAAAAAAGATGTATTTAGTCTGTTTTAAGATCCAAAATAAACCGTACAGATTACTTCCTGCCGCACATACTGAGCGATCGAAGTTTCCAAATTGTGAAATAAAAACGGGAGCCTACCTTCTGATAGGCTCCCGTCCACTGGGATAAATTTACGCAGAAAATGATGAATAACTCCCTGAAATCAGGGGGCTATCACATCATCCCGCCCATGCCGCCCATGTGTAAGGAGGTAACAGCAGGTTTGGTACTGAGAAGTATGGGTTAGTATTTACAGGTAGTTATCTTTCAATTTTGCCCCTCAGTTTTGCCCACGACCGGTATTGATGAGTATTCTCGTGTATAGAATTTGGCCCACTTTGGCCCACCTCTATTTGGTTGCTCTCTAGAAACGTCTGTTCCCAGCCTTCGACCGCGGTCGAGCGATTACCGCGCTCAACAATCGCGATCATTTTGGGCGGAACGGAAATGACGGTTACATCTGAAGTTGGCAATGTGGGCAATGGCGTTTCAAAAAAGAGACGCAAGCCGGAGGCAAATGTAGCCTCAACGCCAATCAGAATTCGCACCACCACCAAACTCAAACTGGAACAGTTGCTCCAGCAAGCCAATAAGCATCGGCGTGGCCGGCGTGTTAAGGCCGATGATCTGCTGAGCTACGCTCTGGAGCTGCTTACGGAGCATCATATTGCGACAATTTGTGAGGGTACGCTCACGAATAAGGATCGGTTGGAATTGTTGTTTAGCAAAGTCTCCAAAGAGCAGCGTGGTCTAAGTCGTGACGAATTACTTGGCATGCTGCTAGCGGGGAGTCTCACGAAATAGGGCCACATGAATGTCATGATGCGAGCTTAAGGGCTTGCCAGTTCTGGCCTTCGCGGCCGGAACCGGCGGCCCAACCAATTGGTATGAGTGCCTCAGGCCGGCAGCCTATGCCTTTCAGGTATTCGCCGTAACAACCCTTCGATCCATTCCGTGTTCAGTCCCCGTTGAAACTCTGTTCAAACGCCGAGATGGTCGCGATGATCACCTCTAAGTCTGGAATCGTATCAAAGAACATCGACGACATTGCCGCATAGTCTGTTCTGAGAGCGGTACATCGGTGGTCCGGTGGCGCGAGGCGGAGGGTTCCACGTTTCGCCTCTTCATATTTTGCAGATGCGGCACGAAAGAATACGGATTTGTGCTCGGCAACGCGCGTCAGAAGGGCGTCGTCTTTCAGCGCGAGGTCTTTAACGATAGATCCAAGCAGCATGTAAAAGTCGCAATAGTGGCGTGACATTCGGATCGGGAGGAGCTTGGTGGCCGGCCAATGATGGAGCATGTGCAGGATCGTCGCCTTTTCCCAAAAAGTTCTTTCTGCTGCCAAGACACGGATTGTAGACGACGGCTCGCTCAACGCTGCTGGAAAGGCATCGTGTAGGTAAGGCTTGATACTTGCTTGTTGCGCAGGCCAGTGGTCCGACCGGGCACCGAGTTCGATCTTAACTACAGGCCGCACGTAGGCTTGGAGGCCGGTGTCGATCGCGTTGGGGAAGGTGAATAGCAGAGTCTGGCGATCGGAGTCGTTTGCGTCAATGGCGAGGCTCCAGCTGTTAGGCTTAAGGAGTGATTCACAGCGTGCAGAAAATGCTGTGAGTATCTGACCCTTGACAGTATCCTGACAACTGACCTTGAGGCTCTGTAGTCGCCGCTCTCGCTCCTTTGTTCCGGCTGCGTGTTCCGGGCCTTTTAGATCCCCGAACCCGAGGTAGTCTCGTTCGATTGCTACGTCGATGTCCTCAGAGAAGCGTTTGATGATTCCGTAGACCTTGGACAGAGATGTGCCCCCCTTGAAGGTGAGATGGGCGCCGATGTCGTCGAGACCGAAGAGATTTTTAAGTGTCCAGCAAACCCAAAAATCTTTTTGGATGATCTCGGCGCTCATGTTCCCGAGATTAGCTGCGGCTGCTTCAAAGTAGGCACGGCGCTCGTCAGGAGCGAGCTGAGCGAATTGATCCATTCTTTAGTCCTTAGGTTCAGCGATGTGACGGATAATCGAGCCAATCCATGCGGGCGCGTAGCGGATATCCTTCAGGAGCTGCATTTTGTCGGTATTGGACAGTCGACTGCGTAACTGGTCGATGGTTTGCTGATTAACGTGCGCTTTTCCGAGGTAACGGATGGCTTGGATCACCAGTCCTGTGATTCGGCCCGAGGTAGCCATGTTCTTGGGTGTGGTTTTCTTGAAAGTGATTTTTGTCTTGCCGATGGTGACCGTTCGGTTCATGCCATCAGTGAGAAAAACGATCTTTGCGGGAACCTGCTCGGTCAATCCGAGGAGGTTTGCGGCATAGGCACCGCTTGGTTGAAATTTGGATTGGTCCTTTGCCGCGATCGCGGCAGCTACCTGCTCGGGAAAAGGTGGCAGGATGCCAAGTTTGGGATGTAGCCGTGGGTAGTCATACAGTCCCCTTGTTAGACGCCTTACAGTTCCGCGTTGCGCCAGATTCGATAGCGCTTTATCGATAATAGCTCGGCTTCCAAGATCGAGGAAGTCGTTTGGGGTAAAGACCCACCCCCTCTTTCGGCCGTATATGCGACTTATTACTTTATTTTCAATAGATTGCATTGATACACATATAGACTTTTTTTCAGAAAAACCACATATTATTTCTACCTTGGATGTCGCAACTTAGCAAGCCGCCAGCGGCAAGTCGAAGCCATAAGTGACACTGGCGGCCGGCGGGACCGACATCACATCCGCGTGCCCTAGGAGTCGCGATCCTGATCAGTCGACTCAGCGGCGTCGATGGACGCCTCAACGTCCGCCAGCCAGTGTTTACTGATCAGTAAACCGGCGTAATAAAGTGCTCGTATATGCCGGTCAACGTACCCTGTCGAAGAACTTCTCTACGAATGGACTCACCGCGCGCTGAGCTCCGGACAATTGCGCATTTCCGTAGATGAACTCGATGAGGTTGCGCCGCACTGTTTTGTCCGATGGCATCAGTACGAGTGCCTGCTCCCACGCAGCCTTTGCCTTCATAGGGTCACCAGATTCGAAATACGCAGTGCCCAGATTGTTGTAGGCCTCATTCAGATGGTAGCGAGCGGTCTTTGGGTAGCAATCGATCGCTCTTTTGTACGCCTCGATGGCGCCGTGGTGATTGCCGGCGTCCATCAGGTCGATGCCACGGATGTAGTTGGCGCGTGGATGGCTAGGATTTGCTGCTAGCGCGCGTTCCAGAATGGCAGTTGATTTGTCCTTGTCGAAATGAGACCAGACGATAGCTTCGCGACAAAGGACCTCAGGCGTTTCGCCCACGATCTTTTTCGCTTCTTCGATGTGTCTGAGTGCTTCGTCTTTACGGCCTTCCTCGGCGAAGGCCATGGCGCCGACAATGTCCTTGAAGATGGGCTTGCAGCAGAACTTAAACTTCTTGCCCGAGGCACACCAGCATGGATCGTAGGTTTCCGGGATCATTTGCTTAACGCTCTCGCGGTCCATTTCATCAATGTCTTCGTCTAGAGCGGCATAGGGCATCGACGAGGGAGAGAAGCAACGCTGCCCGTATGACTGCTTGACTGGTGCGATTAAATCTTCAAGCTGTGGTTCGGGAACACACTCGAGACGGATGTCGCGCACGGCCGCGGCCTTCCGCAGTGGATCTTCCGCCGGATCGGCTTTCGCGAGGATGATGCGCTTAGGCCACTGACCTTTGACGTCAAAAGCGCTGTCCAGCAATGCTTGCGCATGACGGTCCTTGGCGACGTCAGTGTCAACAGCCTGAAATCCGAGCAACTTGCCGCTGGGCAGGTCCATCAACATATAAATGTCGACTGCTTGATTTTGGACTTGGGCGTCTAGTCGAAAGGCCATCCAGGCATCGCCGCTGCGAAAGTCTGTTAACTGCCAAGTCTTCATGCTCATCCTCGCTTGGAACTGGAAACAAGATCCCAGTATATTTTAATATTTTTTCAGTCTTTTCATCAAGCCGGCGTCCGGGCGGGGAGTCGTGAGATATTTGGGTGAGCTGTTACCAACTAGATACCCACGATATGTACGAATACAAATAGCAGTTTCGGCGATCGCGAACCAGCAGCGCAAGTCGTGGCTAGTTTATGATTTCCGCGAAAAGTCGTCCATTGCCGTCGCCATGATGCCTCGCAGCATCTCTCGCCTCCCTCTCGCTGGCTTATCGGCCCGATCTAAGCGAGGGAGGGAGGACTCGATATGCCTGCTAGAAATCATCATCAGAATTGTGACGACTTCTCGCTCACAATCAAGCTTCGCGTCAAGGGCACGAAGTGTCGCGACTTACTGGTGCGCTTTTTTGCGATCGCGGCAGAATTGATCGCTGCAGCTGCAAAAATCGCTCTGCTAATCATTGAGCATACATATTAAGTTGCCGGGGCCGCAGCGCACCGATGGCTGCGGCTTTTGTATTCCCTAGCTCGCGTTGGATAGCCAGGTCATTGCGCTGAGAATTATGATAAGTTCTTGTTTATGGAACCTCTACATATACGCTGGTTTAAAGAACTCGTACTCGGACCGATTTCTAAACGCTGTTGAGTTAACATACACCATCGTGGACTCAATGAAAGCGTGGCCCAGTTGGTCGCGAATCATGATTAAGCTAGCACCCCTATTTAATAAATTAGTCGCCAAGCTGTGACGAACCAAGTGTGGGTACACCCTTCGCTTGCCGAGTTCGCGTTTAGCCACCGTGCGCAGAGTCTTTCTGAGGTCCCCTGGACTTAGCTGATTATTCTTCACCAGTGTCGAAAATAAATAATCTTCCTTATTGCGCGGATATTTTTTTAGGTACTCGATTAATTCGAGGGTGCATTCTGCCGATATGTTAATGATCCGGTCCTTATTGTTTTTACCTGCTTTCACGGTGATTCGGTTAGACCCTAAGTCAACATCAACAAGCCGGAGGTTGCAGATCTCGCGATTTCTCATGCCAGAGTATGCGAGCAAGCAGATCATTGCCTTCTCGCGCGAGTTTTTTGTAGCTTGAATCATCCGTGAAATTTCCGACTCGCTTAGCGTATCCTTGATGACTCGTTTGGGTTTTCTCGGGCGACCTAAGCGAATGACAAAGCCTCGCAGCTTGCAGTAATGCTCGATGGCCAAACTGGTATTGACTATATGGTGATAACTGTATTTTTCTGAGTACATCCAGAGAATATGCCGCTTGATGTCGCGTACGGTCGGACAGAATTTGCGCATGCGTCTTAGTGCAATACTCAGACTGCGCATATAGCCCTCCACGGTGGTTTCGGCTAGGCCGTGATCGACGATCAGGTATTCCTCAAACTTGTTAAGCAAGGTCTTCAGCTTCCCTTTGTGCATATATAGCTCCACTTGGTCGTCTGACACCGCCGAGGTAGGCGGCCGATAAGGCACTCGCCTAAAGCAAGATGAAGACCAAAAAAGGAAAGGGTCGTGGTTGCTTTGTAAGATGGGAGTAGTTGGAGCTGCGTGACCGAGTATGGTCGTAATATTTTATCAGCTAATTCGCGAGTGCGATGAAGCATGATGTTTAAAGATCGCCTCACGGACGGTTGTAATATTTTTGGCGTCGATGATTTACCTGATACATCGTACTGTCCAAGCTGTTGCCACTAAGCTGACTAAAAAGTGCACATATTTTGGAAACTATTCCAATCGTTGAGAATCAAAATGGTCCGTTTCTGGTGAGCTACGCCGCTCACATAAATTGACCCATCCATGCTCACGTAAACTGACCCGGGTAGCTTGTGGTTGCGCGACTAGTTTGCTAAAGATTTGCGCCAGATTTCCGATACCGGAACTCGGGAGGCCCAATATGTGGTCGAATGGTGGGTAACAGCGTTATCAGGAGCAGCTAAGCAACTGCATTATGATATGTGTGCTGAATACGCTAGTCCGGCGATGCTTTTAATCATCGCGAAAGAGCTCGCTCCGCCTCTAGTGTGACCCGCTGTTCCCGTGCGAGATATAAAAGTTGAGCCCCATTTGGTCACCAAACAGGCTTTGCACTAAACAAAACAGGGTCGAAAACTATCGAGTTGATGCCAAATTGGTCACCATAAAGTGGCTCTTTCGCCTGCTGGCGAGGTCTTAGGGGGCGCTTTTGGTGACCATTTGCAGCTCAACTAGGTGATTCTATCTAACTTTTAAGACACCTACCGCCCTTGTGATTTGGTAAGCGGCCTCAACCCAGGAGGCCCCTTATGTCCAACGACCCCGTATCGCCATCCCTAGAGCAACGACTTGATGTCGTGCAC
>VGTI01000030.1 GCA_016874735.1 Deltaproteobacteria bacterium | reverse complement strand
TTGAACCATACTTGCGCCATGATTCGGGACAACATTAAGCGCATGAGTCGCCGTACTTGGACCACTACTAAGCGTATCGACAGGCTCAAATACCTGCTATCCATCTATGCTTGGATCCACAATCAGCACCTAGATGGGGCCGATTGGGAGGTGCAAATGGCATAATGCTTAACAACACTCAAGTAGATCAGTTTGGCCTTGCCTGACGAGCTTGCCACCCGCATGCGCCGCACCTGGCCCGAGCTCTATCACCCAGTCTGCGGCCGCTATGACCGACTCGTTATGCTCGACAGTGACGACCGTGGCACCAGCTGCGACCAGGCGTCGCAGGATACCCAACAGTAAATCTACGTCGGCAAAATGCAATCCTGTCGTTGGTTCGTCCAGAATCAGCAACGTGCCGGCATCGATTCTACGACCGAGGTAGGGCACTAGTTTCAGCCGCTGCGCCTCACCACCGGAAAGACTGGCACTGGGTTGTCCTAATTTCAGATAGCCAAGCCCTAGTTCCACGGCAGGACTCAGGCGCTGCACGATCTTACGATGATTTTTAAAATGATCTAAGGCCTCATCTAGCGTGAGTTCAAGAACCTGCGCCAGCGATAACCCTAAGTAGCGAACCCCCAGCACACTCGTTTGGAAGCGTTGCCCCTTACAGACCGGGCACCGGACGCGCGCATCCGCTAGAAAGCGCATCGTCAAACTCAGCTCACCGCGCCCCTTACATTCGGGGCAGCGCCCACCCTCCACCGACAGCGAAAACGACCTAGCTGTCAGTCCCATCACCTGGGCATCACTCTGCGCAGCATAGATATCGCGCAGCTCGCCCAGTACGTCCAAATAGGTCACGGGCATGCTCACGCCACTTTTGGCGATCGGACGGCGGTCGACGAGGTGCACGGCCGTCACTGCGTCAGCGCCAGTAAACTTCTTGGCGTGAGTTGGCGGCTTCTTGCTACCGGAGAGTAGTGCGACCAGGTTTGGATAAAGCGTCTGTAGTACCAGAGAACTCTTACCAGCACCCGAGACCCCAGTCACAACACACCAGCCACCTAGCGGAAATCTTACACTATCGATCGCTAAATTGTGACAATGAGCACCTTCGATGATGATCGCTGGTGACTTGTTTGTAATGTTATTTTGTTTATCTATCGTCTGACTATTAGCACTCGCTAAATATTTGGCAGTCAGCGACTCGCGCGCAAACCGGGCGGCCTCCGTCGGCTTGAATTTGGCCATAAGTCGCCCACCCCGCATGCCACCGCCGGGTCCAAGATCGATAATCCAATCGGCCGCACGCATCAACCGCTCGTCATGATCCACCATCAGCACGGTGTTGCCCGAAGCAGTCAGCCGTCTTAGCGACATCACGAGTTGATCTAGCTCGCTAGCATGCAGACCCTGGCTCGGCTCATCCAACACATAGAGTACCCCACGCAAGTCCTCGACCAGGATACCAGCGAGTTTGAGACGCTGCGATTCTCCGCCAGACAGACTGCGTAGACGCCTGGCTAAAGTTAGGTAGCCAAGACCGATACCGTTAATACGCCGCACAGTCGCCAACGCCTCGTCGGCCACCCGAGCGAGAGCAGGGTTGCTGCCACGATGGGCGATGAGCTGGGTCAGCCAATCTTCGAGCTTGAGTAGCGTCAACTGCTGCAAATCTAACGGCGATGCCTCCCCTAACCTAATCGCGCTCAGTTCAGGGGAGAGCCCAGTCCCGCGGCAGGCCTGACACGGAGCATCGAGACCAAGTCTGGCGCGCAGACTTAAATCCCCACTGCTATCTGCCTCCGCCTCTTCATCACTGAGCCCGCTGCTCCCGAGTCCGGTCGTATCGTACCCAAGGCCGCGGCAGGCTTTACACTGACCGAGGGAATTGGCTGAAAAATGGCGCGAATCAAGTCGTGGCCAGCTAAAACCACACTGCGGACAGCCCCCAGCGGCAGCAAAAGTTTGTAGCGAGCTCTCGTCGAGTTTGCCCCGCGCGTCACAGGGGGCCACATCGACAAAGCCCTGCCCCTCGGCAAGAGCGGTCTCAATGCTGCGCCTCAGTCGACTCGCCGCTTCAGGCTTGATCTTGACCGTATCGATGATGATTTTGATCGTGTGCTTGAGCTCTTTATTAAGCTGCGGAACAGGGGTGAGCGACACCAACGCGCCATCGATGCTGGCCTTGGTGTAGCCGCGTGCGGCAAACTGCGTGAGTTGTGCCTTGAATACGCCTTTCTTAGCCGTGACCACAGGAGCACAGATAGCGATCGTCTGACCACTGCTGTCCTCCATGATATGCGTGGCCATAGCCTCTGGCGTCATAGCCGCCGTCGCTAGATTATGCGTCGGACAGAGTTGCGCGCCAAAGCGGGCCATCAGCACCGCCAGGAGTTCACTCAGGTCAGTGATGGTGCCCACGGTTGCCCGGCGGGATGGCGGCGTCTCGTTTTGTGCCACACTGATCGCCGGCGAAAGTCCCGTGATCGAGCGCACGGCAGGTCGCGACGAAAGATCTAAGAACTGCCGCGAGTAATGCGACAGGGTGTAAAAAAACCGCCGTTGGGCCTCGGCCAGTACGGTATCAAAAGCGAGCGAGCTCTTACCGGAGCCACTCACGCCAGTCACCACGGTGAGTGTCCCACGGTCTATGGTGACATCGACTTGCTTCAGGTTATGTGCGGCGGCGCCACGGACCTCGATGGTTGCTGCGGGTTCTGTCATCGTGTGTTCTCCCCAAATTTATGCAAATAATCAGCAGCAAGCTTGATGGCAGCCGTCATGCTAGCGGGGGAAGCCTGACGGCGCAGGAAAATATCTGCTGCTGGTCCATGATCTGGGGAGGCACGAAAATGCTTAAGCCCTCCCGATACATTCACAGCGTCATCAAAATGAACGGTCTTTAGGGGCCCCAGCCCTTGGTCATGATACATGGCGAGCACGGCATCAAAATCACCGCGGTAACCGCGGTAAAAGGCCGTATCCGCTGGTAACGGGCCGGTCAGAGTAGCCTCTAGTCCCAGTTGCGTTTGGGCTCTCTGCACGGCCGGTGCGATGATTTGATGCTCCTCGTCACCAAATAGTCCACCGTCACTAGCATGGGGGTTGAGACCCGTGATGGCAAGGCGCGGCCGCTCAATCCCGTAAGTGCTGCGGATACTTCGCGCCAGCAAGATAGCTTTGGCACAAATCAAATCGCTACTTAGCGTCTTTGCTACGTCACGCAGCGCCAGATGATTAGTCACCAGACCAACGCGCAGTTTAGGGCCAGCCAATATCATGATGGCTTGGCTCTGCCACAAAGCGGCAAAAAATTCCGTCTGACCTGGATAGCCAAAGGCGGCTGCCCCCGCCGCATATTTGTCGATCGGTCCTGTTACTACGGCCAGAGGCGTCGTAACGCTGGTCGCACGACGTGCAGCCTCAAGCTCCCGCAACCAATGCAGGGCTCCGACGGCGAGCTCACCACGAATCACGGGCGTTAAAGTCTCCGCCGGTGCCTCTCCCGCCTGGGACCCGACGTCGACAAAATAAAGACCACTGCCGCGCACCCTAAGCAACTCGCTAGCAGCTTGAGCACCACGAAGCACCGTGATCTCGATCTCAGTCCCAAGGGAGTGTCCTAGACGCCGCAGCTGATCCTGCCAATGCCAGTTGCTACCGACGAGCACCACAGGCCACGGACCCGCGAGGCCTCCCGCACGCAGCGCGTCAGCCAATAGCTCAATCGTGACGCCATAGGGGTCACCGAGGGTCACCACTAACATACTAACATCGCCGTCATCGCTGTCCTCCACCTGCTGGACTTTAGGCTTAACTTAGCCGCAGGTGGGACGACAAGCCAAAGCTACAAATACGCCTTGAGCGCTGGGTTGTCGCGCCGCCAAATCACGTTATCGATAAAGTAATGATGGATGTTGATAAAAGTGATGAAGACAAACATGGCGAGCTGGGGTCCGAACAGTGTTCGGTCATAAGGCATCACCTGATCAAGCATAAAGGGGATGCCGTCAAACATCAAAAATCCGAGGACTAATACTGCCGCGGCAAAGCCAAGCACGTGCTTGGCAAAAAACGCACGCTGACCGACAGCGTCAGCAGTCGCCGCCTCGGCCTCGGCGGTGTACTGGTTTTTTTTCAGCGCCATCACGAATAATAGATACTGTAGCGAGTGAAAAAATGGGATCAAGTACCAAAATACCGAGTGATAAAATGACGGCAAATACCACACATAAATTGCTGCGAACGAGGCGCAAGCCGGCCATCCAGGTAGCTTACCCGTCGCCAGCCATTTGCGATAAACGATGGTTGTCACCACCACGAGACTGATAACCAGGAAACCGTAGTTGACCGTCATGAGCCAGGGCGGCAGATCAAAAGTATGGTAACCAACTCCGTAATGCATGAGCTCGCGGATACCCAAGTTGCCGTTGATGAGTGACATAAACCAAACGGGAAAGAGATTGGCTTTAAGTAGCCGTGACTCAAGGCCCGTAAAGTAATAGCCCCGTCGCGCTGCCGTGACGACCACGGTGCCATAGATCTGCTTGATGTAGTGCCAGCCGACGGTAAAGTACATGAAGTTGACGGCATAACTCAGGTACTTTGGCGATTTCAGAAAAATACAGCCGGCCATGTATCCCGCAATCAAGGTCGGCGCTAGCACGCCTGCCCAGAAAAACCGTGGAGTGGTTAGAAGTTCGCGTCTTTTGTCTCGATACAGCAATAAATACGAGGCCATAAAGTGCGGGTTATTGACCGCGAAGGCCAGGTAGAACGCCGCCCACGAGATTTGCGTCGTGTCGGCGTTCTTGTCGACGCCAAAGTAGGCGAGCGTAAAGAGGACGACCGAAGCCCCACCAATCAGCAGCACATCTAACACGGGCGATAGGAGATCGCGCGGTTTCGATGCCTTGAAACTCGCATGGGGACGGATTGCGGCGACAGCCTGTTCCATGTGGGCGCTCCCGAATGATCGGCTAAGGACTAGGTGATGAAAAGGTTGGACCTAGCTATTATAGCGGAAGCGCCGCCAAAGGTGTGTGTCGTCTCCAATTACTTGGCGAAGTAGAGATAGCCATCGCGCAACATTTGCCGCATCAAGGTCAGTGCCGCCTCCGCGGCCCGCCCACTGCGGGGCATCAGAGCCTTGAGCGCGCGACCATGATGACTGCGCCGCGCCGTCAGGGCCTCAACCAAAGGGCTCAGTTTCGGGTCCAGGGGATATTCCTCACCGTCGATATAAAGGTACAGGCTGCCATCGGTGGCGGTGTAATGCGCGTAGCGCGCGTGATCACTGCGCCAGAGTTGACGCCCGGTTGTGAGTGCACGCTGCACGGTAGCGACACTCGGTAGGCGGCGGCCTGAAGGTGCAACCTCCATCCCCGAGGGCAGCCGCGTCACATGGCGGCCAAACCACCGACCGACGACATCCTTATGTTCCAGTGGGGCCCGCAGCATCGCGGTGACGGCATCCACAGCATCCGGATTTATAGCTCCGGGATTTGCTTGCAGCGGGAGCCCAGGGTCTTGGTACATCGCGTCTGTTGCGACGAGCGCGGTGAGCGCCTCAGGTAAGCCGAAGAAATGTGCGAGCATATCGCGCTGTGACGGTGCGCGAAACCCAATCGAATAAGTCATAGAGGCCGTCACGGCCACGCCGTGATGGGCCACCCCAGGTGGCAGGTAAAGCATATCGCCTGGCTCTAGGTCCCAGCTCTCGTCAGGAACAAACTTCTTGAGAATCCGCAGGTCGATCCCGGGCCGCAGCGCCCGGTCGCCACCACTGGCGATCTGCCATGTGCGCCGGCCGAATCCTTGAAGGAGGAATACATCGTAAGAATCAACATGGGCACCCACACTGCCGCCCGGCGGCGCCAAACTCACCATGAGATCATCTGCACGCCAGAGGGGGACAAAGTTGAATTCATCAAGGAGCCTACCGGCATCCTCAAGCCAATGCTCCAGGTTAGAGACGAGCAGGCTCCAATGGGCTCGTGGCAAAGATTCAAGCCGCTCACGTGGAAACGGCCCGCGCTCTACCTGCCAAGGACGCGCACCACCTTTTTCCATGACGAGCCGTGCTTCGACCCCATCCTCTGTGGCCAGTCCTGCGAGTTGATCTGGTGTCAGTAATGTCTGGAAGTTAGGGATTGCACCCCGGATGAGTAGCGGACGCTTTTGCCAATAGTCAGCCAAAAACTCAGCCGCCGTCAGGCCACCGAGTAAGGTTAATTTTGGAGCTGACTTGCCCCTTGGACTACGGTTATGGTGCGCCGCATGACGTTTAGACCTGGACATGATTCCCCTGACGCTCCGTGGCATGGCCGTGAGAGCAACCGCTATCTGGTCGCCCTCGGCAGTAATCTCGGTGATCGCATGGCCCAATTACGCGGCGCCATAGATGCTGTCAACAAAGAGCTGGGGCCAGTCATCACTGTGGCCCCATTTTTCGAGACGGCTCCCATCGGTGCCGCTGATCAGCCGTTCATTAACACGGCAATAGTCGTCCACAGTGACATCCCGCCAGATGACGCCCTAGATATACTCCTGGGCATTGAGCGGACGCTCGGTCGCGTCCGTCAGGTCCGGTGGGGTAATCGCACCGTCGATCTCGACATCTTGCTGTGGCAAGCGCGCGACGACCAGGGCCGCTGGCAAGCGCGCGCGCGCAGTACCCCCACCCTAACCATTCCCCACCCCGAGATGCTAAGGCGCGCTTTTGTCATGGTACCGGCAGCAGCCATCGCTGGTGATTGGTGCTTACCTGGGAGTGAGGTGTCACTTGCAGTGCGCTGTGAGCACAGCGCGTTTTACTTGGCACCACTGCCAGCAGCAGTGACAGCAGCAAGCTGTTTTGAGGCAAGCTGCGAATAATAACCGCCGAGCTGCATCAGGGCGTCGTGCGTGCCCTGCTCGACGATTTGGCCTGCTTGAAACACAAAGATACGGTCGCAACTGATAATAGTACTGAGGCGATGAGCGATGACAAATGAGGTGCGCCCCTGCATCAGCTCGAAGGTCGCGCTCTGGATCAGACGCTCGCACCGCTCATCGATATTGGCCGTCGCTTCGTCAAGAATCAGGATCGCTGGATCCCTGAGCAGCATGCGCGTGAAGGCCACTAACTGCCTCTCGCCGGCACTTAAATTTTCGCCACCATCAACCAAGACGTAATCTAACCCACCCTCGCAATTGCTGATAACGTCGGATAGCCCCGTACGACGACAGGCCGCCAGGATCGTCTCATCAGAAATCTGCCCCGCGCCATGCGCGGCCAGTAGATTAGCGCGCATCGTCCCACCAAAAACAATGACGTCCTGACTGACGTAGCCTATCTGACGTCGCAGATATTTGGGCTCAATGGCGGCGATCGGATGACCGTCGATAAAGATGTCGCCACTATCCATGGGATAAAGGCGCGGAATCAAATTGATGGTGGAACTCTTGCCAGAACCAGTGGCACCAACGAGCCCAACTTTCTGACCGGCTGCGACCATAAAATTGAGGCCTCTGAGCACGGGCTTTCCTGGGCGATAGCTCATCCACACGTCACGAAAATTTACCTGACCGCGTACAACTGGCCTTAGTGCGCCCGACACGCCGATTACGTCAGCCTCTTCCGGCTCGGTCAGCATCCGCCGCACGCGCTCACTCGACACGACGGCCTCTTGGATATTTTGAATCTCAGTAGATATCACGCGTATCGGCGACACAAAGCGCTCACTGTAGCGCACAAAAGCCACCAGTAGACCAAGATCCATGGCGCCTGCTAGGACCCGATGCCCGCCGTACCAAAGTACAAGCAGTGTCGGGAGTGAGCACAGAAATACGGTGACTGGCCTGATGAAACTATTCCAATTAAGGGTAGCGACACCTGCGTCCAGCAACTCACCAGCGGCCTCGTCAAATTGCTGCTGGGTCCAAATTTCCAGGCCAAAAATTCGGATCACCGGTAAACCGCTCAGGTACTCAGCCAACTTGGCGTTGAGGTGAGCCGAGCGACGTTTATAGGTGCGCAGCCAAAAAATCACCGGCCGGCGCAAGGCGACAGAGAACGCTAGTGCTGGTAAACACACGGCAACAATCACAAGGCCAAACCCAGGATCAGTCACCACCATCGCTACTAAGACGACGACGATGTTAATGACGGCTATAAGCACACGAGCCAAGGTACCGGTAAAAAAGTTTTCGATCCCCTCGATATCAGCCGTGAGGCGCGTAATCGTGCGCCCAAGCGGCTGCGTGTCGAAGTAACTGATGGGCAGGCGCCTCATTTTAGCGAAAAGCTCGCTGCGCACTTTATAAGTGATGGCGATCGTGGCATGAGCGAGAAGCACCCGACCCGCATACTGACAACCAACCGCCGTGGCCTCAAGCACCAGAAAACCAACAGCCATCCCAGTGATTTGGGCGCCCGATCCATCATGGACTAAGGCAGCGACGATCAACCCCAGAGTACGCGCCGCGGTCATGACCGATACCGATGCTATGACCACGAGAGCCAGTGCACTCAGGAGTTGCAGGTAAACATGGGATCCCATGCGCAGGATCTGTACCATGCCGATCAAATCACTGGCTGCTGCCAGGATCTTGTCCTCGGTGTCAAAGGCTGGATTCACCTTAGTGAGAGTCTCGCGACGCGAGGCAGCTGCTGCGTCACTCATGACGTCCCTCCAACTCCTGCGCCAAGGTGCTTTCGTTCACCACTGACAGTCTACCTTGATCAAGCTTGTACACTTGATCACAAAGCCTCAGAGTCGATAACCGATGTGCCACCCAAATGACAGTTGCCCCGGAGAGCTGCGCCTTTAATCCCTGCAAAATAGACTCTTCCGTCACCGCGTCTACAGCACTTAAACAATCATCTAGAAGGATGATTTGGCGCCGTCTGAGGAGTGCGCGTGCCAGGGCGAGCCGCTGTTTTTGTCCACCCGATAGGTTAATTCCCCATTCGCCCACCCAGCTGTCGAGACCGTCACTAAACTGCCTCACGTCACTGGCAAGCTGCACAAGTTCAAGGACACGCCACAGAGCGTCGTCGTCCAGACTCTGGTCTAGCTCCAAGTTATAGCGGATGGTACCGGCGAAGAGAAAAGCCCGCTGCGGCACCATCGTCACATATTGTGCTAGCCACGTGCGATCAAGCGCATCAACATCGACACCAGCCAGTCTGACCGCACCGCGGGGCGCCTCAGTCAACCCTGCTATCAGTGAGAGGAGCGTACTCTTGCCACTGCCAATTGGTCCAAATATGCCAATATGGCGCCCTGGGTCGATGTCTAACGACACATCACTGAGGATCGTACGTCCCCCGGGAGCATAAGCAAAATGCAGATGATCAACGCGAATCGTGGGATCGTCACTGGTAGGACGCATATCTTTGCCGCGCCACCTTTCGGCTAAGGCCTGCAGATTGAAAATCTCGACGATCCGTCCAAAACTAGCAAAACCGCGTTGCCACTCGGCAATACATTCGCCCATGTCGGCCAGAGGTCCCTGCAACATCAGGACATAGGACTGCATTGCCACAAACTGACCGATTGTTAACTGGCCACTCTGGACTAGACTTACACCCCAAACGAGCATCACTGCGTAGGCGCAAAGCGATGGCATTGCAGCCAAGGGATAGATCTTCCACCCGGTCTTAACGACCGCAAATCGTTGCTCTGAGTAAAGTTTCGCTTCGTGACTGAGGCGCTCTTCCCACGGTCCCTCACTGGCTGTCGCCCGCTGCAGACGGATGGTGCTAAGTGATTGCGTGACGGCATCCGAAAGTTTGCCAAGTTGATCTTGAGCCACGGCATGAAGATCATGCTCGCGTCGCGCTAGCCGCAAAATCGGCAACGGTAAAAACGGCAAAATCACCAGCGACGCCAACCCAAGCGGCAGATGGATCCACAAGATGCAGCCCACACTGAGCGTCGAAAAGAATATAAGATCGAGCGTCTGCACCAATGTAAAGCCATGGATGGCGCGCACGGCATTCCAGTCGCCGGTGGCCCGGTTCATGAGATCGCCCAGAGAATAATCGTGGAAGGTACCTAGAGGCACATGGCGCAAGACGCCCCATAGCCGAACTTTGAGTTCCCTGCCCGCTACATGTGTTTGCCTTGCTAAGAGCTGACGCCAACCTAGACGCCCGAATAAGCCGACGATCAAGGCTATAAGTAGTATGAGAATCAGTAGGTGCAACTCACTCTCAGGGGACCCGCGTCTTAACCAGAGGGGCAGGCCAGATCCCTTGCGTCCAATAAGATCGAGCGCCCATTGCACTACTTTGGGTATCAGGACCTCGGAGATGCTGCACGAAAAAAGGGCCACCGTACCAAATAGGTACGATACCCAATGCGTCTTAAGGGCGCCTACATATAAACTCTTTGCCGTCACCGCCATGAGCGTAAACTCCGCGCGAGCTGGCTATTAACCATTACTTTGGCCATGCCAAAGCCAAGGCCTGAAACTCTGCCATTGCCTCCGGATTGGCCAGAGCCGCCAAGTTTGTCACTGGTTCACCATGGATTGCTTGGGTTACTGCCAGCTCGACCTTTTTGCCACTGCGTGTGTAGGGAATGTCGCCTACCTGCATGATCTTGTGCGGCACGTGGCGGGGAGTGAGACGCTCGCGCAAGGTGCGCTTGATCTCTCTCTGGAGTTGCTCATCCAGGGCCACACCTGGAGCTAACTTAACGAACAGGACGATCGCCTCATCACCATCTTGGCGACGCGCGACCGCAATCGCATCAACAATGCCTGGAATAGTCTCAACCTGGCGGTATAGCTCCGCCGTGCCTATGCGCACGCCACCGGGATTGAGCGTCGCATCGGAACGCCCATAGACAACTATGCCGCCGTGCCGCGTTATTTCGACGAAATCTCCGTGGCGCCACACTTCGCAGTGATCGTAGTGCTCAAAGTACGCACTATGATAACGCTTGCCGCCCTCATCGTTCCAAAATCCGATGGGCATGGAAGGGAAAGGCGTCTTACAAACTAATTCCGCTTTAGTCTCGCGACATGATCTGCCGGCATCGTCCCAGGCGTCGATATCCATCCCAAGTCCGGCATATTGAATCTCACCCGCCCTAACAGGCAACGTGGGTGTGCCAAGCATGAAGCAGGAAACAATATCAGTACCGCCACTAATCGACGCCACGTGGAGATCGCCGTCGGCAGGGGCAAGCATTTGGTAAAGCCACGCAAAGTGCTCAGGCAAGAGTGGTGCTCCCGTCGTCAGCACCGTACGCGGAGCATAATCGAAAAGCACGGCTCTCACATCGTATGACTGGGCCATTGATGTGGCGACAAACTTCGGGCTTGTACCCAGCGCAGTCACACGGGCCTCTTTAGCCGTGCGCCAGAATACGCCTAAATCTGGCGTCGCCACGGAGCCCTCAAAAAGTACGAGCGAAGCTCCCGTCGCCAGGGCGGAGACCATCCAGTTCCACATCATCCAGCCACAGGTCGTATAAAACATCAATCGTGAGCCGGGCCCGATATCCGCATGCAGCATCAGCTCTTTTAGGTGCTGTACCAACGTGCCGCCGACACTATGCACGATAGCCTTGGGCACCCCCGTGGTACCGGACGAGAACAGTATGAAGAGTGGGTCATTAAAAGCGCGTGGAACAAAGCTAAGGACCGCATCCTCTGCATAGAGAAACTCCTCCCAAGCGATGAGACCTGGTGCCCTGGCATGCGCACTGCCGCTTAAGTGATCGATACCCACGGCCGCGCGTAGATGCGGCAGCGCCTCGCGTGTGGCCTGTATCTGCGCTGCGCAGTCAAAAGCCTTGCCACCGTACTGGTAACGCTCGGTGAAAAAGACGACTTTGGGTGCGATCTGCCGCAATCTGTCCGTGACGGCGGCGGCACCGAAATCGGGCGAGCACGACGACCACACGCCACCTAGCGAAGTCGTGGCAAGCATCGCCACAATCGCCTCAGGCACATTAGCCACCACACCCGCCACGCGGTCTCCAGCACTCACGCCGTGCTCCTTTAAAGCAGCGGCACAGCGCGCCACCTCACGTCGCAGCGCTGCGCGTGTGTAAACGCGCGTCGCGGCGCCCTCGGCATAGGCGATGATAATCTCAGTCGTGGGATCACCGGCTAAAAGGTGCTCCGCGTAATTGAGCGTCGCCCCCTCGAACCATTGTGCCCCGAGGATACGCCCCGCCGGTGGCGCCACGAAAACTGATCTAGGCGGTGTCATAAATTTGACGCCGCAGTAATCAGCCACGCCGCCCCAAAATGCACCTGGCTCCGTCACCGACCAGTGATGCAGGGCGCTAAATTCGGACAAATGGAAGCCGCTGCGCTTGCTCATGGCGGCCGCAAAACGGCTCATGTGGCTACTTGCCAAACGCTGCGCACTCGGGGTCCAAAGAATGTCGCCGTAAGCGGTCATGCACCGAGCATCTAAGCTTAAATCAGCCGCGGGGCAAACAGTTTTTTTACCGACCGCCAGTCACACACCTTTATCGAGCTTACGGGCAATCGCGCGCAGCCTCTCCATGCCACTGGCTGATCGCTCCGCTGCCTGAGGCGTGGCCTGGGTCTCATCCTTGAAACTCTTTTGCCGCGTCATCTTTTCCGTGCTGCCATAAGTAGAGGCCGCATAGGCGCGCGGCATCGTCGGCTCGGGTGGAATGATCTGACTGGCAGCGGATTCCGGCTCGACGACGGTCGGTTCCGGCGGGGTGAACCCGGCCCGAGTTTCGGCGTCAAGAAAGTTGACTGGTGCCCCGCTGGCGCCCCTGAGATCATCTAGCCGACGGCGCACTAAGGACGGGTGCACGCCGAAGAAACTAGCGACACGCCCATGGTCTTGCAGTTTCTCGAGCGCCCTTTCGAGCATAGCCGCGGGTAAAAGCAGTGCCGCAGCGAAGGCATCGGCTGCCGCCACCGCACGTAGAGTTTGCGATCCCTGCTGCCCCCCGGCACCTCCCTGAGCATAGCGCGTGAGGGCGCAATCTCTTTCCTGGAAGCCGCTTGCCTGCCAGTCACCCCGCGCAATCATGGGCTGCACCTCAAGCAGATAACGACCTAGCAAATGTGCCAGCATAAACTGGGATGCGCCCGCCGTGAGGTGCGGATGGAGCACAATGGCAATTTGGAAGGAGCCACGCTCATCTTTTGCCAGCAAAGCGCCGCGGGCATCAATCTTAAGCGAACGCACAGCAAGGCCAGCCGACTCAGCCAACTTGGAAACATCGAGCTTCGGAGCCCTTGACTCGGCCGCACCGAAATATTGGCGCACCAGTATGGCTAGTCGTTCGCTATCACCGGCGGCTGCAGTAGCAACGATTTCGGGAAAGATCGCAATCATGAACGAACCCCCTCCGCCCCATCCACCATCCCGCCGACTGGGGATTCGGACTAGCATGTGGCCTTTGGAGTTATTATACGCTATTTTGAAGTTTTTGCGGAGCAGCGTTGCGCGTTTTAACGATCTCAAAACCATATGTGGCAGCAGCTTACCGTCAAAAACTGAGCCTGCTAGCCAATGCCGGCTACACCATCGGTCTCATCTGCCCTCCGGCTTGGGGATCGCAGCGTTTTGAGCCTGATGCTACGGACGCTCAGTACTGGTTGCGACAGCTTCCCATTTTGGCGAATGGACGTAATCACTTTCATGTTTACATCGGGTTAGCAAAAGCGGTTAAGGAGTTCCGCCCTGACATCGTCAACTGCGAAGAGGAGCACTACTCGCTGGTCACACGGCAGTGTCTCGGTGTTGCCCAGGATGTCGGCGCCAAATTTATTTTTCACACCTGGCAAAATATCCTGAAAGCCTACCCGCCACCATTTTCGTGGATGGAGCGACGCGTCTTGCGCGATGCCGCTGCTGCCGCTACGGGTAATGACGAGGCAACGCAGGTTTTGCGGGCCAAAGGTTTTCGCGGGCCGATCGCAGAAATCCCACAAATGGGGGTGCACTTCGAAACATTTGCTGCCGATCCCGACGACCTTGTCCTCAGGCAAAGTAGACGATCGCGTCTTGGTTTGCACCTTGACGCTTACTATGTCGCCTTTGTTGGACGGCTTGTTGAGGAGAAGGGCGTGGACATGATGGTGGCTGCGCTGGCGCAGCTGAGCCACCAAATACCCCAACTGCGTCTCTTAATTCTGGGAGGGGGACCGGAGCAGGTTAAATTGGCAGCAATGGCAACATCTCTCGGTGTCGCTGATCGCATTGACTGGCGCTCCCAGGTGCCTTCCTCAGAGGTCGCAACGTATCTGCAGGCCACCGATATCTTGTGTCTCCCGTCTCTGACGCGACCCAATTGGAAGGAACAGTTTGGCCGCGTCCTTGTCGAGGCGATGGCAGCTTCTGCCATCGTGATTGGCTCGTCCTCTGGCGAAATCCCACGTGTGATCGGTGATGCAGGACTCGTGTTTCCCGAGGGCGACGCGCGTGCCCTCGCCAATGCTATTGTCAAAACTTTTGACAGTACAGAATTGCGCCAACGACTGCGCCACCTCGGTCATCAAAAAGCCCACAGTCAATTTAGCAACGAGCAGGTCGCCAAGCGCTGGAGTGAACTCTGGCAGCTTGTGGGGGCAATTTAATGATCATACTTAAACCCCTAATTTAAGAACATATTCAGGAATACCCTCAGGTTTTTCCAGGAAATGCCGAAGGCATTGGCAAGAAGCTAATGTGTGTGCATGGATTCCAGGAGGATGTGTTATGGGCTTGGCCTTATTCAAGGAGCGACGCTTTACCGAACGGCGCCAGCTGTCGGGCGTGCTTCCAGGCAGCTTGATCCGCACGGACGGTAAGGGGGCCGTATCCTGTCGCCCGGTCGACGTATCCGCGCATGGGTTGGGGATCGTGATCATCGGCGAGAAAAAGATTTTACCTGTGGGTCTCGAACTCCATTTGGTCGTCTCCGACGGTGAGATTGCTCTGACTGTGGCATGGAGCACGCCGGACTTCGGCAAGCAGGATTCCGTCCGTTACGGTCTCGCGGTGACGGATCCAGCAGTCAACCTAGAACAGGTGTTTGAAAAGTATGGTTGCCTAAAATGATCGTAGGTTACTGACTTGCTATCAACTGCCGATTCCCACATGATTGAAGCATGTTTTGCCATCAAAAACACTTCCACTGTGGTGACGCGCTATGTTGGGCAAATCGTTGAAGAGCCACTTTTTTGGACTATGCTTGGTGGGCGCTTTGTGGTCGAGCTCTGAGGGGCCGGCCAGCGCGGCTGAGAAAACCGCCGTCTATCGTTGGGACCCTATTCCTGGTGCCTCCTATTACCGAGGTCGCTACAAATTTCGCGGAGTCGATGTCGCGTTCCGGACCAAGTCCACGTGGCTGATGCTCAAGACTGTTTCAGACATCACGGTCAAGGCGATATCCGACCAAGGTCAGCTCATTAGTGAACTGCCGGTCAAGGCTGCTCCGCTGACTAAGCAAAGTATGCAGTCTGATGGTACGGACGATCATAGTTTTGTCAGCGAGCTTGCGCAGGGTAAGGAGTACGATCCCCTTGCTGAGGACGAGGCTGATTCCATCGTTACCTTTTCGGGGCACACACTGAGGCTGCATCCAGGCCGTTTCCGGATGTCCCTGCTACTTGCAGCAGGGCGTGAATCATTCAGTGCCCAAGCAGGTGTGGATGCCTACAGCGGTAATTCGGATGTAGGTAGCACCAGTCTTGCCCTTAGCTGGCAACCAGCTAACGCCACCTGGCTAGTCTATGCGCAAGGCGAAGCCCACAACCTAACGACCGTCACGAGTGGCAATCACAACGCCGCTAAATTCTTACGAGCAACGGGCAAATCTTTCCTATTTTACGAGCTGAGTCGCGGTATGGGTGACGATGATTCCTCGTTCGCTATAGGTGCGGGACCGGTCTATACAAAGCTACCAGTGATGGGAATCACGGACGTAAATCTAGGCACAGCATCACTGCGACTCGAGGCTACCACAGGACCAGCGATTGCCATCGAAGCGGCAAAAAATCTGTCTGAAAAAGTGAACGCCTTTGGTCTGATCAGCTATCAACCGCTAGCTTTTAACAGCAAGCTGAAAGCCCTGAGCGCCATGGGTGACACCTTTTTGCGGTGGGAGCTTTCCGCGCATTGGACAGCCGATCTGACGATGACTTGGCAGTGGTATCGGATCAATGCCGATGCAAGCTGCGAGATCGCTGCGTGTCAAAATTTTAGTCAGGCAACGAGCAGTTTGTTCATGGTCGGTGCAGGCTCGGGTGTGAAATTTTGATGCTGACTATAATTTTTTTTTGCCATGCTGCCGATAACGACTACGTGCATTACCGCCGTGCGTTAAACTCATGAGCGCCAATGCGTACAAAGATTTAAGTGAGACGCAAAAAATGTCAGCGTTGGGGAGTGAGAGTCACAAGTGGATTGCGAAATTGTTTGAAAAGGCAAGCAAGATTCGGTAAAAAATTTTTAACACTGTCGCAGGTCATGATACACTTTACTAATCGATGCGACATTTGTGTTGCTGAGAGTGTGGATAGGGTTCCCGAATGTTCGGGTAAACTTTAACGTATGTCGGAGGAGATAAGCCTTGGTTAAGAAGAAAAAGAAAGCTGCTAAGAAGAAGACCGCTGCAAAAGCAAAAAAAGTTGGCACCGCTAAGAAAAAAGTGGGCAAGAAGAAGAAGAAGGCTGCAGCTGCTGGCACCGCTGGCGCAGTAGTCAAGAAGAAAGCTCGCCGCAAGAAGAAGACCGGCGCGAAAAAAGCGAAAAAGAAGAAGTAATTTTTCCTAGTTCGCTAATTCTTGGTTTGCTAACCAACGAATTAAGCCGGCTGCCAGAGAGCTCGTGGCAGCCGGTTTTTTTGTCCTAATTTTTAATCCTAGTTTTTATCCTAAGCACTTGGTCGCATCGTCCGCTTAGGGAAAACTGATCCGGGCATAGCAGTCATGGGCGTGAATGGACTCCCGATTGACCGCCTCGACCTCAAACCCGGCGAGCTGACCCAGGCTCGATGCCTGCTCCGCAGCGGCGCGCACGATGTCCTCGACAAAGACGGGCTGATCGTAGGCCGCCTCGGTGACAAACTTCTCGTCCTCGCGCTTCAGCACGGGATATACCGGCGAGCTGGCGCTGCGTTCAAGTAGACCTAGTAGCTCGTTGATGCTCGGTGTCTTGCTCTCTGGATGCAAATGCACCGTCAGCTTGAGCTCGGATCTTTGGTTGTGAGCCCCACGCTCTGCCACCGCTTTGGAGCATGGACATAGCGATTTAGCCGCAACCTTGATGGTCAAACTTTTCCGCGCCTGGTCCCCGCTGACGGCCTTAAACGTGACGTCGCTCTCTAGGAGCGCAGAGCGTCCACTGACCGGCGCAGCCACGCGCCTAAACCATCGAAAAGACGCCGACAGCTGTGAAGAGTTGGCATGTAGTAGAGTTGCGATGTCGCAGGCAAAGCGGTACAGACCGTCAAGGTCGAGGGGGGTTGCCGCAATCTCATCAAGCGCGGTGATGAACCGCGACATGTGGGTGCCCCGCCGGGAAGCATCGAGATCAACCCCCAGCTGCCAGCTCGCCACGGTAGTTTGGTGCTCGCCCGTAGCAGCATCGCGCGCAATGATCGGATAGGTCAGACTGGTGATACCTACCGACTCAATAGCAAACTTAGATGCCCCACTGCTGGCTTGGACGTCAATCATGGCTCCCCCGGGATGCGCCGAAGCCCAGTCTATAGCGAACCCAGCCAGGAATTGCAAATCGAGTGGCACCTAAATCGGAAGATAAGCCTGCGATTACTGTCTTAAATTTGAAATCACTCAAGTTTTAAGAAGATCAGACCGATAAGAGATTAGATTTAGTAGTTGAAACCAGACAAAAATTGGCCCCGGTCTCAATTTAAGGCGTCCTCATGCATGCCTCCAAGATCTCCGCGCATCTCGCAGTACTATCCTTAGGGATCAGCATGTTAGCAGCATGCGACGCTAGCAGCAGTGGCCCACTCCAGTTGCCGGGCTTCAGTTTCGATCTCGGCCAGGGACGTAGCAACGACCAACCCGAATCGCAAACCGCCGACCCACCCCAGCAGATCGTGGGGGCTTATTTGACCTGTGCCTTTATTGATGCAGCAGAAAACGTGGCGGCCAAAGGCCGCAACGGCGAGAATATCGAAATCGGCTGTGGTCTCTACAAACGCGGCGCGACCAAACAGCAGAAAAAACCAGAACTCGCCAATATTACTGGTCTGCAGAGTAAGACGGCCGTGAGTTGCCGCGGCCGCAAAACCGTACGATCGGTCTCTACCAAAGCAGCTAGTACCAAAACCTTACAAAATCAATTCGCCATCCTAACATCGGAGTTACCCTGTCAGGTGCAGTGGCGCCTCAGTGACCAAGGTGGCCGTCGGGCTCTGTTCGCTAAGTCGATACCCACCATTACCCAGTCAAATGCGCAGGAGGGTTTCGACATCGAAGCTGATATGCAGGAGCAGCAAATGGCCTATGCCGACGATGCTTCATCCAGCACGCCCCAGGGGCTGAGTACGCGAGCGCCTAACTCCCCTCTGATGCAGCAGATCGCCCGCGATATTGGCGGCCCCGTCGGCGACGACATTGCGCGCGCAGAAAATCAAAACTTTAACGGTGGCCGTTTGATTGGCCTAAAGGCCCAACACGAATTTGTCCCAGGACTAAACACTAAGCAGGTTAGCGCTGGCGGCATTGTCCTCGGCAGCAGCGGCTACGGCGTCAGTGGTGGCGGCGGGGCTGTCTCCGGCAGTTCTAATTCCCAGTCGCCCACTTCCAAGACCAGCGACCAACCAAGTAACCGCGACGATCTCACACCGGAAGAGAAGCGCAAACTCCAACAAAGACAAGCGAAAGCTCTCGAGAATCGACGCGCTGCCGCAGACGAGCCACAGTGCTCTCAACCCACTGGAGCCCAAGCAGGCTCACCTATAACTGCCATCATAAATGCCGTGATCCCGGTAGACGCCGAGCAAAATTGCGAGGCTGCACGTCCCACTAAAGTCACACCGCCGCCTGGACCGACGCCTGTGACAGCGACCAAGCCATCGACGTCCACAAACACCGCCACTAAGCCACCGAGCGTGGATCCATAGCCTTCTGCACGGCTTCACCGACGAAGTTGAGCATGAGGATGAGCGCGCTGATCACAACAAAGACGGAGACGATAATCCACCAACTTGTCAGGTTGGCTTTACCCTGACTAAGTAGCTCGCCTAAACTGGGCGTGGGTGGTGGTACACCAAGTGACAAGAAATCTAGTGCCGTCAGCCCCATAACACCGTCGGCAATGCGAAAGGGAAAAAAGGTAATGACCGGCGTCAGTGCGTTTGGCAGGACGTGCTTCAGGATGATGCGCCATCTTTGCCCTCCCAAAGCGATCGCTGACTGCACGTATTCCGCCTGCCGCGCCCGCAGAAACTCAGCCCTCACATAGGCGGCAAGCCCCATCCAGCCAAAGAGCGACAAAAGTACAAATATCAGCGTCAGAGAAGGCTCAAATATGGAGCTCAAAATGATCAGCAAGTAGAGTTCATTCTGCGCCGACCACACTTCGATGACGCGCTGACTGATCAGGTCAAAGACACCGCCGATATAACCCTGAAGCGCCCCGAGCACGATGCCCATCAGTGAGCCAAAGACCGCCAATGTTAGGCCAAACACCACTGACAAGCGGAAACCATAAACGAGACGCGCCACAATATCGCGCCCACGATCATCGGTCCCGAGCCAATGGCTTCCGTCGGGAGGCGATGGCGCGGGCTGACTCAGCCGCGTATCGATATACTGGTAGTCATACTGAACGGGCGGAAACATAGCCCAATTCCCGTCTCGTTTTAGGGCATCGGCCACCGTAGGCTCGTGATAATCCGCCTCGGAATCGAAAACACCACCAAAGGCGGTCTCCGGATAACTCACAAATACCGGCCAATACCAATGCCCCTCGTAGCGCACGACCAAGGGACGCTGATTGCAAAGTAATTCGGCCGCGAGCGACACAGCGATCAGAACTGTCAGGGCAAGCAGGCTAAAGTAGCCACGGCGCAGACCGCGAAAAATTTGTAGCCGGCGTTTTACGCGGGGACTTAAAGCCATCCTGTCACTCCGCTACCTGCTCAAAACTAATACGTGGATCGACCATCACGTACATCATATCACTCAGAAGGTTACCGACGACAAATAGGATGGAGAAAAAGAACTGCGTTGCCATCACCACTGGGTAGTCGCGGGCCATGACCGATCTGTAGGAAAGTAGCCCTAGGCCATCCAGACTGAACAGGGTTTCAATCAGCAAACTCCCGGTGAAAAACATGGTCAGGAAGCTCCCTGCAAAGCCCGTCACCAGAGGAATCATCGAATTACGAAACACATGGCGCCAGATCACCCAAGTTTCCTTGACACCCTTGGCCCGAGCCGTAAGGACGTACTGCTGGCCCATATTATCGACGACCGTATTTTTGGTTAAACTCGTCATAACGGCAAAGCTGCCAATATTGAGGCAGATGAGTGGCAGTGCGAGATGATGCAAGGTATCTTTGATCCTGCCCCAAAGATCACGCGTTAAATAGTCGTCGCTATGGAGTCCAGCTATAGGGAATACATCCCAGAAACTTCCCCCCCCAAGTAACCAGATCAAAAGCACCCCGAGCACAAATCCAGGCATGCTGTAGCCGACGAGGACTAAGACACTGGTGGTCACATCAAAAGGCGTACCCTGCCGTACCGCTTTCGCTACTCCCAAGGGAATGCACAGCGCGTAGGTTAAGAAGAACGACGTGATTCCCAACCACAGGGATACGGGCATCTTGTCACGCACTAGTTCCATGACCGATTTGTGGTGAAAGTAGGACTCGCCAAATTGGAAGGTGAAGAGCTTATAGGTCCAACGCCCAAGACGTACCGGCCAGGGTTGATCAAACTCGTAGAGTTTTTTCAGCTCATTGATTTGTTCCTCGTCGAGCCCCTTGCGCATGGCGCGGCTCATATCACCCGAGGCAACCTCCCCCCCCATTTGGTGCCTTGATTTTGCGATAAACTGCTCAATCGGACCACCGGGAACAAATTGAATGATGGCAAAATTGATCAGTACTACACCAAGCAGCGTCGGCAGCATGAGGAGCAGACGTTTGAAGATATAGCTCTGCATTACAGTAGCGGTACTCCCTTGGCTTGAGCGTCCGTGAGGCGCTGTGCTTTAGCGGCGTCAAACCACATGAGCTCGTAAAACTGACGCGTGGTGTAATAGGTGGGTAAAGTGTTGGGATGGCTAAATTTATCCCAGTATGCGAGCCGGTAGTTAGGGGAATGCCAGTTATGCACCATGAGGTGCGTATGATAGAGGGCACGGTCCAGACAGCGCGTCATCAGCTCCAGTTCACTGCGACTTTGTGCGTAAATGACCTTTGATACGAGTACGTCGACGGCCTTATTTTTAAGGCCACTGTAATTTTGGGAGTACGACTCGTCGGCGGCGGCCGAGGTCCAGTAGGCTTTTTGTTCATTACCAGGAGACTGCGACTGGCCGTAGATCAGACTGGTCATTTCGAAATCACGCTGATCTACGCGGCGGATGTAGACGCTCTGCTCCTTTTCCTCCATCGTCACGTTGACGCCGAGTTTACGTAAATTTTGCAAGTAAGGCTCGACGACGCGCTGCAGGCCACCTGGCTCCAGTAAAAACTTAAAGGCAAGTTGCCCCCCTGGACCCGTCGCGACGCCGTCCTTGATCTGGTAACCTGCAGACTTCAGGAGCTGCATCGCCGCTCTCAAGCGGTCTTGGATCGGCTGACCTTTACCGAGCCAACCCATCGGCTTTGAAAACACCTCGTCAGGCAAATCAGCCTTTAGTGGCGTCAGCACTGCCAGCTCTTCGGGCGTCGGCATGCCGGTAGCCGCGAGCGTTGTATTTTGAAAGAAACTCTCGTTGACGGCATATTGACCGTAGAAGAGGTTCCTATTGGACCAGTCAAAATCAAAGGCCAAGGCCAGCGCTTGGCGCACGCGTAGATCCTGGAAGATGGGCAATCTCAAGTTAAAGACAAAACCCTGTCCCCCCTGCGCATTACGCGTGGTCAGAAGTTCTTTCTTGATGTAGTGGAGGTCATCAAACTTGGGGCCATTCATCTCCTTGGACCAAATCTTAGCCATGCGGACGTCGTAGAGGTCAAAATCACCGCGTTTGAACGCCTCTACCATCGCCGTAGGGTCTTTGTAGTATTTGATGACGATGGTGTCGAAGTTGAAACGGCCGCGGTAGACAGGGAGATCCTTAGCCCACCAGTTGGGATTACGCTTGAAAGTGATTGATACCCCAGGACGCAGGTCTGCGACGGTGTATGGTCCAGAGCCAACAGCGCGGGAGGCAAAATCACCGCTGGCGTAAACGTGTTTGGGGAATATGGCCATCTCCGTAGTGATGAGGGCTAATTCCGGATTCTCCCTTTTGAAGACAAACTTGACGGTCTTGGCGTCGATCACACTCACCGACTTAATATCGGCCCAATAGGATTTGTAAAAAGGGGCCACCTTATTTGATTGAAAGGTGTCGAAACTGAACGCGACATCGGCCGCGGTCACCGGTTTCCCGTCGGAGAATTTAGCCTCGGGTCGTAACGTAACCGTGAGCGACAACTGGTCAGCTGCGAGCTGAAAACTCTGTGCCACACTAGGATACCGACTGAAGGGCTCGTCGAGCGCGTTATCACCGAGCTCCTGGAACACCAGGGTAGCCACCTCGGGGGCGATATCACCTTTTAGGGCGTAAGGGTTAAGCGTATCGACGCCCCCCTCCATACCAATAATGAGGGTGCCACCCTTAGGCGCCTCAGGATTAGCGTAGTCGAAGGCCTTAAATCCCGGCTTGTATTTGGGCTCCGCGCGCATGGCGATGCCGGCCTCAGCCGTGGCGACACTGCCATGTGCCAACGTAGCGATGAGTGCGGCAGCTAGGGCCTTAAGCATGATCGAGCCTCCGACTGTGAACTAAGACTAGGGAAGTTGTGCATACGATTGTAGATTAACCCTGACCTAATTGTCAGGCGGGACTTATGCCATGAGGCGTGGACTCTCATTATATGGAATCTGGTTGCTGGCGTGGTACCATCGTCTGCGGCACGATCTGGGGCGTGAGCTCACCGTGGTCGCCGCCAGCGGAGTGATGTTTGGCACGTTCCTCTATGTCTTCAACGATTTTCTCAATGTGCAAATTGCCAGCATCGCCGTGGCGATGCGTGCCGCCTTCGCGCAAACTCTGACCATAGCCAGTCTCGTATTGGCGGGCGGTGTCACCGTCTATTGGATCCTACGTCATGACCCCAAAAGCGTCGCCACCATGGCGGCATACCTGGGCGAAGATCCTCGCATCCTAGCCACCTATCATTGGCTGCGGGCCACCACCATCATCATCTTCTGGCACGGAGCCGCGTGGTGGTTATCGGGTACCTATCTCGCCAGGTGGTCGTTGGCCCGCGCGGCCGCGGTGGAGTTGGCGCTGCTCCTAGTAAGCAGCGTCATCATTTTGGCTTTCGCGCAACAGCGCAAAGGTCGAAGTCGGGGTGAGCACAATCAGATAGCAAACAGCCTACGCGCATTAAGCCTGGGATCTCTCACGCCGCGCGACATACTGACCCGGTGGCGCTTAACGCAGATTGTTTTTCGCAGTCGCCTCTGCCGTCTGCTGATGGTGTTATCGGTCCCGTTTACTGGCCTCGTGATGTTGAGCGCCGTCAACGCGGCCCCGTTATTTGTCGCCTGTGTCTCGGCCTTAGCCTCTGGTTATCTACTGGCAGCCACCATGAATGTGCAGATGGCTGCGGATTTACGCCATGCCTGGCTCGAGCGGGGACTCGGGGTCAGTCACGATGACTTCATGCGCGCTTACCAACGCAGCGCCACTTACATAGCCTCGATGATCGGGGGTGTCACCTTGATCGTCTATCTACTCGGGCAAAATTGCTCCGGCCAAATCATGCCTTGGTCTTTGACCATGGTGGCTGCTTCACGCGTCGCCGTCGTTGCTGCGGTTCCCGCCCTCATCACACCTAGTCTACTGTTACAAGTGGATGGAAGACGATTGAGCGTCACCCTACCCTTGAGTCTGATCGTTTGTTTATTCGTGGGTACGGCCGTCATCGCCCACTGGCTGGGTCTGGCTTTGGTTCCTTTACTCATCAGCACTGCACGGGGTAGTCAAGCAGGGAGGTTTTATCGCGCATGACTGAGACAGCGGCAAATCATGCTAGTGAGATCGCCTTAGTGACCGAGGGCCTGACTAAAACTTATGCGAGCGGCTTTAAGCTCGGCCCCTTGCATCTCACAGTGGCTAAAGGCGCGACCATTGGGCTTGTCGGTAAAAACGGTGCCGGCAAGACTACGACCTTTCAACTGCTCACCGGTAATAGCGATCCTAGTGCGGGCGAGGTGAGGCTGCTCGGGCACAAAATGACCCCAGATAGCGCTGAACTCAAGCGCCAGGTTGGTTATCTGCCACAGGATCCAACTCTACCCAGTTGGGCGACTGGTCATGAGGTGCTGACCTATGCAGCGGAGCTTTACGGTATCAGTGACCCCAAGCTTGCCGTCGCGCAACAAGAGGAGCTTTGGGACTGTGCCAGCTACCGCAGCAAGCCGCTTGCAACCCTGTCCTACGGGATGCAAAAGCGCGTAGGTCTAGCCTTGGCAACACTGAACCGCCCACCACTGCTGATTCTGGACGAGCCATTTTCAGGCCTTGATCTCTCGCACATCAAGACACTAGAACGGGCCATTGCGGCACGGGCCGAGGCCGGACTATGCACCATTTTAAGTACCCACGTCCTCAGCTTTTGTGCGAAGCTATGTCACCAAGTGCAGGTCCTCAGCAATGGTCAATTGACGGTGGTTGAACCATGGCACGAACTGGGTGCCACGGCACGCGAGGCCGCCATTGAACGCTGCTTTTTCGCCCAAGGAGACCTAAGTTGACGACGGCGCCGGCAAGTCCCACCTCAAGTGGGATCGCATCTATGAAAGCTGGGGGATCTGGGGGATCTGGCGGATCTGCGGGATCCATGGGATTTGGCGCCTTTACGCGACGCTTCGTCTTGCCGCTGTGGCCTTGGTACCTTAGCGGCACAGTACTGCTAGCAGCCATCAACATCATAAATCTTGAAATCCCGCAGCTGGCTAAAGAGATCATTAACAAGCTGGTCAGTAACGACGCACTGACCGACCAAAGTCGCGTGGCTCTCACTATAGTCGGACTCGGCTTTGTCACCATACTCATCCGCACGCTATCGCGTATTCTTATCTTTTGGCCGGGTCGCCAGGTCGAGATGCGGACCAAGTCCTATTTATTCTCCCGGGCCGTCCGCTTAGGGGAGCGATTCTTTAACGATTATGGCATCGGGGATCTGATCTCACGTCTGGCAAACGACGTTAGTCAACTCCGTGCCTTTTATGCCTTCGGCGTTTTGCAGGTCCTGAACGTCCTCTTTTTGACCGTCTTCACCCTCGCCAAAATGAGCGCAATCCACCTGACGCTCACCGTGCTCCTTTTGATCCCACTCGTGCTGACATTTGTCATCACGAGATATGCCATGCCCAAAATTCACGCCTATTCCAGGGCTAATCAGGACGCCGTCGGATCCCTGACTAATCGGGTGACCGAGGCCTTCGTTAATGTTCACGTGATTCAATCAAACGCAGCGCAAGCGGCATTTTGTCAGCGCGCTGCGCAGCAAAACGAAGACGTGTTTAAAACCTCGATGCAACTCGTCTACATACGTACTTTCATCTGGCCCTTGATGTCCTGCTTAGCTGGAGTTTCGCAGCTTGTGGTGCTTCTCTACGGTGGTCATGAGGTCATGGTCGGCCGCCTGTCCGTCGGTGATATATTGGCATTTAACGTTTATATCGGCCTACTGACCTTCCCTCTTACGGCGCTCGGTATTATTCTCTCGCTACTCCAAAGGGCGCGCACTGCTCTGGCTCGGATCGGCGCTATCGATCAAGCCACACCCGAGGCAGAGCCAAGCGATACGGTCGAGATCTCTGTCCTGCCTGGACCACTACCCTCTCCCGAAATCGAGGTGAGACAACTAAACTTCAGCTATCCAGGCAGCGCGAGCGTCGCCTTGAAGGACCTTAGCTTTCAGGTCGCAAAGGGGCAGCGGCTCGGCATTTTTGGCCGCATAGGCAGCGGGAAATCCACTCTATTTCAGGTTTTAACACGACTCTACGATCCACCGCCTGGGACGGTCTACTACCGCGGTCACGACATCTTAGATTTGGCACCTGGAGTTGTCAGACGTGAGATTGGCTACGCACTGCAGCAGGCTCATCTATTCTCAGCAACGATCAAAGCCAATTTAACCATGGGTCTAAGCCCCGAACCTGGCATCGAAGCGCTCCGCACGGCAGCCAGGGCGGCGCAAATTCTAGGCGAAATCGAGGCATGGCCAGCGGGTTGGGACACCGAAATCGGCGAACGCGGTATCCGCCTGTCCGGCGGTCAAAAGCAAAGACTGGCGCTTGCGCGCATGCTCCTGCGCCAACCGCCTGTCATGCTACTTGATGATGTGTTGTCAGCAGTAGATCAAGCCACCGAGCGACGGCTCATTGACCAAATTTTCGCTCTGGGTACGACGATGCTAATAGCCTCCCACCGGACCAGCGCCCTCATGCGCTGCGATCAAATCCTGATCCTGGATGACGGTCGGATCACCGCACAGGGATCATTTGACGCTTTGGTAAAAACTCATCCCGAGCTACTTTCCACCAAATAGTCAGGCTGCTACTTAATCCGCTCCTGCAAGATCATTCAGTCCGTGCACAATTCTGCCGATCCCCTCCTAAGGGGACTCCGGTCGCCTAGACCGTTTTTGATTGACGAACATGCGCGGACTAGATGTTGCAGAATCGTAAAGAACCAGAAAACAAACGCCCAACGATTGCTCGGGATCTTACCGTGCGACTCGTTCGGGTTTTGCTCATAGTTTTTGTCTTGGCAGCGACAACGAACTACATCATCACCCTTAACCGCGACAACTTAGCTTTGCGTGAAAAGGCGGAAGAGACAGCCAACAATTTGGCGTCGGTCTTAGTAACTCCAATGTGGAACATCAATCGCGAGGAACTTGAAAAAATTATCGCGATCTACCGCCAATCGGGAATTGTCAGCGACATTGAGTTGACAGAAATTCAGGAAACAGCCCAGCATAAAGAAATATCCCAGACCATCCGTGTGCCATGGCAAAGCAACTCGCACTCAAGCTCGCTAACGCTGACGCGAGACATCGTGCGGCAGGACGAACGAGACGGCCCGCAGCTCATTGGACGGATTCAGATTAGATTTGCCGACCGCGAAAGCCGGCGCAAACAGATCGAGTCCATTCTCTACTCGGTGCTGGTGTTTGCGTCCATATCGGTGAGCCTCTTCGGAGCCACGACCAGGATACTGCAACGGTTTCTGCGCGTACCTCTAGACGCTCTCTCTGCCGAACTAAGCCACATAGCAGCCGGCAATTATCAGTACAAGATGCTACCAGCGCGCCAGGCCGAAATCGCCATGATCGCCGATAAAGTACAGCTCATGGCCAAAGAGATCCAGAGCCGGGAAGAGGTGCTCCAGCAAAATCAAACCAAGCTAGAGACCCTCAATGTCGCTATCCTTGATATATTTTCTTGCGCCACAACCGACGCTCTCATCCGGCAAACCATGGTTCAGGCGTTCCGAGTCACCAATTGCGAAACGGTCACCTTCGCCTTTAATGCAGCTAACGGCAACGGACTCTCCGACCGCGGATTGACCTCATATATCGGAATGCACGGACAAGTATTCGAGGCTGACGCCGCCTCTCTCGCAACTCATGAACTTGTCGCCGATGAACGTAAAGTTTTCGCTTTCCCCTTGAAGTCCCGTGACCGCATGATCGGCACGATCACTGTGGCTTTCGGCACCATGGCCGACGTCATGACCGTGCAGCTGCTGCGATCCCTCCTGTCGCTCGCCACGATGGGCCTGATTCGCCTCTCAGAAATTCGCGAGAAAGCATTCATCGACACCGAACTTCAGGTTGCTGAGACCATGCAACAGTCTATGGTCTTCGACTATAAATCGAATCCTCCCCAGAGTGTCGTCGTGGCGGACCACTACGAGCCCGTCTTACGTGTCGGTGGTGACTGGTTTAGTGTGATTGAATCCAGTGACGGCCGCAACGTCTTCGTCATTATGGGAGACGTCACTGGTCACGGCTTAGCGCAGGGACTCATCACTACGGCGATGGCCGGGGCCATGACGCTCGTCGAGGGCTTGATCAAGGGGCAGCAGGCGGCAACATTTATGACGCCCGCAGATATCATCACGCACCTAGCAACGGTCATGCGTAAGTTATTAGGTAAGAGCACACTCCGAATGACCTGCGTCGCCGCGCAGGTTAATTTCGAGGTTGGTACACTCGCCATCTGTAACGCCGGCCATACCTTTCCATTGCTCCTCAGACAGTCTGATGCTGGCAGTACCAAGGCCGAGCCCTTATCGAGGCTGCAGCAAAACATGCTTGGCGGTGAGGATCGTTGGGATAAAACGGGGCAAGGCTATGTCAATGCCACGTATAACATCGGTAAACGCGATCTCATCGTCTTCTACACCGACGGTCTCACCGAGGCCCGGAGTAAAGATGGCCGCGGATTCTACAGGCCGTTCCAACGGCAATTCGGCAAAATTAGTAGCGTGCGCTCGGCCACGGCCCTCAGAGACGAGATCCTTGCGCAGTTCCGTAGCCACACGAGTGATGTCCCAGCAGAGGACGATATTTGCCTGATGGTCATTGGACGTAAATCGGACAGCCTAGAAGAGGTCGCATGATGGCGCATCTTCTGCGCATAGGACCATGGCGCGACGCCACGTGATCTGCTAGCGTACGAGTCATGAGAACACGATCTTTAAGCCATGCCTCTGCCGGGGATAGCCATGCTACGTCAACTGGCTTTCTGGGCGACCTCCGCGGTCTAGGTCGTCTTTGGCCTTATCTGCGCCAGGATCGTCGGCTCATTTGGCTGGCTGCCGCCCTGATTCCCATCATTTCTGCCCTGCAGTCCGCGTTGCCACTGATTTTGCGGCAGACGATCGACCAGGGAGTGATCAAGGGCGACAGCGGTAAGCTCCTGATCGGATCAGCCTTCTATCTGGTGGCAGTAGCGACCGAATACTTAGCAAGATCTGGCCAAACGATAGCTTCGTCCCTAGCGGTGCTACGCATGATCAAGATCATGCGCGACAAAGTCATGCGGCATGTGCTTGATTTACCAGCTTCCTATCACGACCGCACGCTGAGTGGCACGCTGGTGACACGCGCTACCAGCGATTTTGACAATCTCAGCGAATCTCTCAATCTAGGTGTGCTCAACTCGATCGTCGACGTCGCCGTCCTGATTGGCTGCGTGATCGGGATGTTTCTCCTCAACTGGCATCTGGCTCTCGTGGCCTTGGCCATACTGCCGCTCGTGACTTGGGTCGTGCAGTGGTTTTCGGCTGCACTTAAAACAGCCATGACCAGAGCACGTGTGAAGATTGCGACTCTGAATGCCTACACGCAGGAGTGTTTTTACGGCCACACCACTCTGAAACTGCTCGGCGCCGAGAAGACCGTCGCCGCAACGTATGACAAGCTGAACACAGAATATCGTGACGCGCAGATGTCGAGCGTCATACTCGATGCTGCGATGTTTGCCGTTCTGGACGGGATTGCTTCCATCACGCTGGGTTTGGTTCTGTGGCTAATCGTCAGCGGCTTCATCGCGGATAGCGCTAGTGGTGCGTCGGCATCAGTGATTACGGCTGGCGTCCTGGTTGCCTTTGTTCAATACATTCAGCAACTGTTCGAACCCCTCAAACAACTCGGCAACAAGATGGCCATGCTGCAGGGCGCCTTCACCTCAATCGACCGGGTGTTCGGGGTGCTCGGTAGAGACGAGCGCATCGAGGGCAACCAAGCAGTAAGCAAAATCTCTGGAGACATCGTCTTTAGCGATGTGAGCTTCAGCTATCATAAGGACGCGGTCCAGGCGCCAGTCCTGCGGGGCATTAGCTTTGCATTAAAAGCTGGGCACTCGCTTGCCTTGGTCGGAGCCACTGGCAGCGGTAAGTCCACGATCATCAAGCTTCTCACTAAACTATATGATGGTTACTCGGGTGCTATCAAAATCGGCCCGCTGGATCTCAAGGATCTTGAGCCCACGTCGCTGCGTAGTCACATGGCGGTGGTACCACAAGACATCGCCCTCTTTGACGGGACGATAGCTTTTAATATCGGACTCGAACGCCCTGGAGTCGAGCGCCAACACATGATCAAGGCCGCGCAAGAGATCGGTGCAGCGGCATTTATCGATCGCCTTCCAGGTGGATATGATTACGAGATTCGCGAGCAAGGTGGCAATCTGTCGCAGGGGCAAAAGCAGCTGATCGTCTTTGCCCGCGCGCTCGTCACCTCGCCCGCGGTGATTGTGCTCGATGAAGCCACATCGTCCATCGATCCTGAGTCAGAGACGATCATCCAGGAGGCCACAGGGCGCCTCTTGGCTCACCGCACAGTCATTGTCATTGCCCACCGTCTATCGACGGTGCGCCGCTGTGATCAAATATTGGTTATGAACCAAGGCCAGATAGTCGAGCGCGGTAACCATGCGCAACTCTACGCGGCTGGTGGTTTTTACCGCCAGTTAGCTGCGACCACCCTGGCGGAAACGCCTTCCGAGGCACCCTAACCATTATCGTAACAACCTAATATCCATGCCATTATTAATATAATGGTTTGTTTTATTTATTATTTTTTAATTTTTATAAAAAAGACATTGCTTTTAATAAAAAGCTATATTAATATCACTTTCGTTGATGAAATACGTGCTCAGAACCATGTCTTAGTTTCCAAACTAAAGGAGCCTATCATGAGTCTCTCCTCGACTATTTCTCGCGTCTCCGTATTCGTCGGATTTACCGCCCTAGCCATCGGCTGCGGTAGCAAGAGCAGTAGCCCGGCTCCAGCAACGGCGCCCCTGGCTGCACCACTGAAACAGACTGACGGTGACGCCGTTGGTCAAGCCAAGGCACCAGCACCGGTCGGTCCTGGCGTGCCGTTTCAACAACCTGTACCACCTGTTGGTTTCAATCAGGCAAACACCACCGTCGCCATCGAGAAGACTGTAGTCGCAACGGAAAAAGTTGCAACTGGTGGAGCCATCGTAGCTGGCGGCGGCGCAGCGGTGCCCCCGGTTGAGGCCAAGCCAGCCACACCACCGCCCGTCGTGCCGCAGACCTTTGGCGTCGGTAAATACTACGCGTTTACCTTGCCAGCCAACATGCACATGCAAGAATACGCTACTAATTGGAATACCCAGGGTGCGCAACAATTCTACATGGTGCGCAACGATCCAACCTACATCGGCAACTACTTCTGCGCTGGTCCTTTTGACCTCGCAGCGATCATACCTAACGCCGTGAGTGAGCAGTACCAATACTGCTACACGACACCACCCACCAACTTCGTGCAACCTATCGATTGGGTTAAGTCGAACTACCAGGGTTTAAATCACCTACTGACGGCCACCAATCCAGCCAATCCGTTTATGAGCCTGGAACTGAACTTGTTCGATAACGTCTTGCCATACGAGCACGACGGCAAGAAGGGGATGAGCAAATTCGACTTCCTCTGCGGCGGTCAGCTCGTGCAAGCAACTCCGGTGATCCCGATCATGCCCAGCTTCTGGGGTGGTATCGTGCACACGATTATGCTGAGCTGCCAGGCGCAAGTAGTGATCGGCGGCCTAACACAAGCTGGATCCTCTTGGGTTAATGCCTACGTCACGACATTCTACGTCAGTGCTGCAGCTCTCCCGAATATCGCCTGCTTCAATACCGGCTGGGGTGTAGCTGATTGTGACGCGGTCAACAACCCATATCGCAACAGCAGCCTACTCGAAGTTACCGTGATCCAACAAATCACCGGCCTGACCCAGCAGCAAGCTAATCAGCAGGCACAAGCGATCTTCGCCCAAGGTCTACGCCAAACTATGCCGCTGATTGCCAAGTGAGTTAGTAAACAAACTGGATTTGGTCCTGCCTCGGCGGGGCCAGGTAAAGCTCCTGACAAAGACATATGGTTCTCAAGGCCCCGACCACAGCGTGGTTGGGGCTGATTTCATTGATAAGCTAGAGCCAAATTAAGACTACTGCTGCGACGACAACGCCGAGAGCTAGCCAAGCCAGCTCCTCTTTAGCGTGTTTAAACCGCCGCAAACTTGGCAAGACAAAGTCATAGAGTAGACAGCTCACCAGATTTCCTATGGCTGCTGCCATGACTAATAAGGCAAAAGGGTGGAGTAGCTCATCGCGCACAAAGGTCCTAAGCACACTAGCAACCACCACTCCCGTCGGAAAACTCACCAGATAAAGCGCCACCAACGGTATCGCCCTCTGCACGCTGCCCTGTCGTCCAAGCAGAATGGACGACACCGACATGGCTTCAAAGAGCTTATGAATAGCCAGCGACACCATGACGGTGACGAATGCTGCCTGTACCAGATTGTTCGAGATGACGAGAAGAGCACCGTCAAATAGCGAGTGCAGCACGATGGACGAAAAGAAGAGAAGTAGCGGCTTACGATTATCACCCGAGGCAATTTCATCGTCACCGTCATGATGGTGATCACAATGCCCCGACGAATGATCGTGGGTCAGGTGCGCATGCTGACTGACATGCAGCAGGTGAAAGATCGAGTAAACGACCGCCACCGTCAGGACCACGGTGGCACTGAGTTTACCGCCCTCGTGGATCACCTCGGGCAAAAGACCAAACGACGCCAAACCCACCATAAGTCCCGTCGCCAAAGGCAGAAGCCACAGCGGAATACCGCGCTGACGCCCCAGAAAAAGCGGCACTCCCGCACCAAGCACGCCAATCGCCGTAAACACCAGACTCTGAACTAAAAGCATACCGTACCGTCCATCAGCGCTGGGATAGCTCCTGATGGATTTTCAGCGCGAGCGATTGATTGAGACCGTGAGAGGTCATGTTACCGACTACCCTGCCCCGGAGATTGTGACCGAGCAGGAAGAGGTCCCCCAATAGGTCCAGCATCTTGTGACGAACGAATTCATCGGGATAGTTAAGCTTAGTGTTTATGACTTTGCCTTCATGAATGATGATGTGGGAGTTCAGATATCCCGACCCGACCATACCCTTTTGTTGGGCCATGTCGATATTTTCAAAGGTATTGAAGGACCGCGCTGGGGCTATCTCGTCAACAAAACTTTGTTTTGCAGCGTTAAAGTGGAAGCGCTGCTCGCCAATGGGAGCTGGATAGTCGACTCTTAGCACGACCTCGAACCCATCAAAAGGCTCGACGTATACGTGCTTTTCGCCGACACTCTCGGCACCGACGCCAATCTTTTTATTAACAACGATATCGATGCGTGGGCGTTTTTGATCCTCGATCCCGGCGGCGGCAATAATGCGGCAGTAATCCATCGCCGAGCCGTCGACGTTGGGGATTTCTTCCTCGACTTTAATGAGGGCGTTGGTCACTCCCATCATATGCAGTGCGGCAAGCAGATGCTCTACTGTACGGATATGGCGCCCGCCCTTGGCGAGCGTCGTCGAATTGGCTGTGAACGGCCGCGCACTTGCGCCCGTCATCGCCTCGAAGTTTTCTAGCGCCGTGATATGAGCAGGTATCACCACACCATCGAGCGTGCGGAAGACGATACCGCTATCAAGCGGTGCTGGCGTGATGATGATCCCTGTAGGCCGCCCACTGAGTAGGCCCACACCATTAAGAACCGCGTTGCCTTTGAGTGTGCGCTGAGGCTGCTTCGACGGACTCAGAGTCACCGCACCGAAGGATCCCGTGCCTAAGGTCGGCGCCGACTCGGCCTTGGACGGCGCCGTCTTGCCCCCCTCAACTGGCGGCAAATGCGTCGCAATCTTGTCGAGTAGGTGATCGAGATTGAGCGGCTTCTCGAGAAAATCGCTGGCGCCGATCTTCATCGCCTTGACGGCGATATCAACGCCAGCATGACCGCTCATGAGAATGACCGGAAGACGCGGATGTTTCTGGCGCAACGATGCCAGTGCCTCAAGGCCATCGATACCCGGTAGCCAGATATCAAGCAAGATCAGGTCCGGCACCGACTCACGCAGCCCGATGGCTAAAGCCTCGGCGCTGGCAAAGGTTTCCACCCGATAGGACTCATCGCCAAGGACCGATGCCACGGTCGTCAGTATGGACTCCTGATCATCGACGATAAACACAGTACGCGGTGTACTCACAGACCCACTCCCCTTTGCAAGCAGTCCACTTATATCATTAGGTTAACGCATGCTAGCGGCATTTGTCGTGGCGGGGCGAAAAGGAGATCTTAATTTTTTTTCAACTGACCGTTGACACCTTGGGGGAAGGTTGCTACTTTCCTGCAACCGGACGCGATAACAAGTGATTCGGACCACCAAATGCGGGGTGGTAGTTAAGTTGGTTATAACGCCGGCCTGTCACGCCGGAGGCCGCGGGTTCAAGTCCCGTCCATCCCGCCACTTTTCAAATGAAAGACCCTTCTCGAACATTGAGAAGGGTTTTTTGTATTCATATTGCAACGTTGCGCCATCAAGCTTCGGGTTCAATAGTATCGTTTTGAGCAACTGGCGTTTGTCATCGCAAGACATGCCGGGAAACAACTCAGCAGCCCTTTGCGCGAGTTCTAAAAGCCTGACCCCCTCGAGCATGTACGACGTGTCTGCGGCCTTCAGGCCATTCAACTGAGCTTGGATGTCCGCCTGCTCCCGCTTCCATTCAGCTGTCTTGGCTTCCCATAACTCAGCATCGATTTTCCCCTCCAACTTGTCTTCGTAAGCAGCGCCCAGGAGTCGTTGAATCCGGGCATAGCGCGCATGGAGCTTGGCAATTGATGCTGCCTGTATTTCTTGCTCCTGCTTGGAGCTTTGCAGCAGCGAATGGCGAGTAAGTTCGACAATCTCAAGCGGGATACTGATGCGCTCGATGACCCGTTTGAACTGGTTCTCTAACTTTCCCTCCGACAGATAGACGAGCTTCTTGCATAGTCCGCGGCCATTAGTGCATCGGTAATACACATAAATCTTGCCTGAGGGCTTACGGTGCTCTTCGGCAGTGATGGCGCACCCGCAAACTGCGCATGTCATTAGACCGGTATACGCAAACTCACGCTTTGTTAGACCGGGTTTACTATTGAGCCCGAGTACAGCCTGCACTCGATCAAACAGGATTTTATCAATGATTGGGGTGTGTTTACCCTTGTAGTATTTGCCGTTCCAAATGAAGCCACCGTAGTAAATTGGGTTAGTCAAAATCCGCTGCATGGCTGACTTACCGAGTTCCGTCTTGGCGCGCTGAGAGCGTAGCCCCTTGTTATATAGATGGCGTTTTAACTTCGCCAAGCTATACCCACCTGATGCCATGAGTTCAAAAGCCAGGCGTATCAGCGGTGCCGTGTGGGTATCAGGGACGATAATGTGGTCGTGCAGCTGATTTACGTACCCTATCGGCGCACAACTAGGCCACTCACCCTCTTCGGCCTTTTGCGTGTGACCCTTACGCACTTCCTCGCTAAGGTTGTCGCTGTAATTCTTGGCCATGAGCACCTTGATGCCATGGATGAACTTCTGGTGAGACCTGGAGTCACGATGAAGTACCTCCCCTTCCTTCACAAGATGTACGTTAAGCCCCATCGCCTCAAAATTGAGAGCACTGTAATCGCTAAAATTGCGATAAAGACGGTCCGTCTTTTCTACGAGGATATGCCTGATTCCGGGATTGTCGGCCAAGAACTTCAACATCTTATTGAATGCTGCTCGCCCTGCAGTCTTGGCGGTTTCAGCCTCCTCGAATTGAGCTACGACACTCAGCCCATGGTCAAGGGCGTAGCCTTGTAGCAGCTTGCGTTGCGCCGGTATCGAGAATCCACTCTCTTCTTGTTCCTTCGAGCTCACTCTGACGTATAAAACTGCTTTATGACTCATTTCCGTATATTTGCCCGATCAATTTATAAATCTCAGTTAATTCAAAAAGCCGATAACCATTGATGGGATGTCGCCGGCACGGCAACTTGCCCGTAGCTACCCAGCGTCGCAAAGTATCGGGATGGATCCCCAGGCACTTCGCGGCCTCCTTGATCTGGACAAGGGACCTGTTTTTAGCACGGTTTGCCTCAACATTATTCAACATACTGAAACCCCAGTAATGGTTATGCTTTTGCAGATTGTGACCTAGTCAAAGCAGTCAAATTTGAAGAGCTTTAAGGATTTCAAGGAGCCGTAAAATCCGATTGAAAACGTTCGTTTCATAGCGGGTGTAAATTAAGTCCACTTTTTTTAGAAAGTTTTCGGACACTTGGGCCTTTACTCCCTCCTCCATCACAATCCGCGAGCAGTCAGCGGCAAACTCTGCGGCGTCAAAATACCGCCTCGGATTTAACTCCTCTCGCAAAGCCTCAGCCTCATATCGCTGAAGCCTCCCGAGTCGGACTATATCAAGGCTGAGTTGCTGAAGTAGGACTCTGCCCGTGAATGTCGCTGGGCTAAACTCCCCCTCAAGCTCCTGGTACACGTCTTCTAATTCAAGCGCATCGTACTCCGTTTTCAATCCTGCAAAATAACTGTGCTTGGGCTTTTGCTGCGGTGACATCTTCGGCATCTCCTTCGCCTTCATCGGCTTACTCCCTGATTAAAAAATCGGTTCAATGATTCACGTAACACGTCATCCGGTTCTATAGACCAACGTTGCAAAGTCAGCAGTTGCTGCACATCACGCTGGAAGTTGCGCGACCCATTCAGCGCCTTGCGCGCACCGTAGAAACCGTTGTGACGCCATAACGTTTCAAACTCCGCCATGCGGTGAACCACCGCTTCGGGATGGGTGGCTGCAGATACATCGATCCGCACATCGCTGAGTCTTAGCGACTTAAACGGCCTGAATTCAGGCACGATCAAAGCCCTAGGCAGATCGTCGATAGTTACCTTGGGCGCGGCATTTCCTGATAATTGAATTTCGATTCGGCTCCTGTCTAACTGCTCACCACGTTCTTTAGATTTGTCGTAAACAACGATTTTATTGGCGCCAGCTCCAATCAAAAGGCCCGTCTTGATCCCGGAATGCTCCTGATATTCTGTACGTATGCGCTTATGGGTAACATCCAAGCAACGCAGCATATTTGCGAAAGGGGTATGGTAGTCGACCGTCAGATCGATTCTTTGGATCTTGGCGCTAAGGGCAGCGTCGCCGCAAAGATCTTTCAGATGCTTAATATACGCATCCCAGCTTACGAAGGCGCTGGGACGGGTAATGATTTTGTGGATCCGAGTATTTTCAGGATGGCCGAGATAAAACTGGACTCCGTCTCGGCCCAATAAATACCACTTGCGATCTTTGAGAGTACAGACTCGTGGCGTGACACCCGACTCGGCCAAACGACGCTCTAAGTTCTCGCGTGGCACGGCTACTTTCGACAGCAGTATCAGCTTATCTAAACAACCTTCAGCCCGATCTGGCCCGACATGATTTGACGCAAGTTTCGTACTTGATACGGCCTGACTCGCCTTCAGCATGATCTCAAAAAATGCGGTCACGCCATCCAGGCATCCGCATCCAGGACCTTTTAATCCACACATTGTGCAAGTGTAAGTAATCATCATGCAGGTATTGAAACCTGCAGCGGCTCAAAAATCTTCCCGGGCTAAATGACGATTTAGGTAGGCAAAAGCGAATCCATCAACTATCTGTTTTAATTGATGAATTTAAACACTTCTCCAGTGGGCACCATTTTGATTTTGGGTGCAACCCTCCGAGCATCAAGCAAACTCTCGATGACAGAGATACCAATCCAGTCGTGATTTTTCGCTAGTTTACCTAGTTTAGTGTAAAGAACACGAAAAGCTTTGGGGGAGGCCACCAAGCCGTCCTCGATTAGGCAATCGATCACAATTTCTTTGATTCCGTGGGACGGTGGGCGGCTCAGTACCCGATTTTGGTGCATTTTACCGATCCGGAATACCTCACAAAACTTGTCAAAATACTTTCGATCATAGGCTGGCAGTTTGGCTCTACGATGGGCAATCGTAAGCGTTTGACGATAACCGCGCCGAGAGGCATCTAGTTCTTCACACATTCTAAGGAACCGAAAATAGACGAACCATTGGTTTACTGTCCCTTTGATACGCCTCCTTTGGTCAACGGTTATCACGCTCGCAAGCCTATCAAGGGCTGACTTAGCCCGAATTTGCTCGGATTTGCTGCCGTGCTGCACAAGATATTGGTTGGCTTTGATCCAATTGATAACAAAACCTGAGCCCAAATAGGTCAGATCTTCCTGGATGAGTCTGATGATGGTGGGCCTCATGGGCAAAATCGCCAATACTTCAAGCACAGCGAATTTTGCGCGAATACGCGGGAGATACTCTGTGAAAATTGAATCCCGTAGGTCGACCAAATTAGCACGGAAGTTCTTCACGGTCAGTTCTGGATTGGGGTCTTTGGGATTCACGAATAAACCCGAATTCCGATGCATATACTGCACGGATTTGGTGGGTAGGTTTTCAGCATCCTTGATCATATGTCCAGCTAGCATTTCAACGCGATCAACTTCGTCGATCACTATCGAATCAGCAAGAGACTCTGCCATCCGCGCATGCTTAGGCTGCCAATCTTTTTTCCCTGCCTTGAGTAAATTTATAAGTTGCTCGCAATCCGCGGGACGCCATTTCTTAATCAGCCACAATCGCCACTTCAGGGCATCCGTATCGGTTGGGCCTGGGATAAAAAGTGCTGCCAGCTTGTTCTCTCTCAATGGGGGCTTCAATGACTTCAATGGGTTAGCACCTCTAAAAGGGTTTACCCCGCAGAATTACACTATCTTTCGCATTGTTGCATGGGATTTGATTTGATAATGTCCTGTAAATACGAATAGTTATAATTTTTTAGAAATTGACCGAGTCCCGTTGGCGGTGGAGGTGCTTTAGGATGCCGTTGTCATGTGTGCGGGGTGGGGGGACTGCGGGTCCCCCATTAAAAAGTAGCTCAAATCTGCCATGTCGGCCCACCGGACGCTCGAACTGAAATGAACCCTCTAAAGATTAGACATAAGTTTCCGATCACCAAGTAGATCGGACCTGTAGGCAAAAAGACTAGGCAATAAGCATGGTGAAACCGGCAACCCGAAAGATCCTCGTGACACTGGACAAGCTCTACTTTTCGGGCGCCGTAGTGGCCCTAGTAACTGTCGCCGTCGCCTCTTATGACGTGACTATTCATAGAGAAAAGAGGCAAGCTCAGCGTTACAGCAACGCTGTAGCAGCCAGCGAAAGCCAAAAGAATCTATCAGTGCCACCGGCTAAGGACGAGCTCGCCGCCGTCGGCGTCAGTAGCGGACGCGTTGCTACGGGAACGACGGCTCAAGCAAATGTTGCTACTGCCGTTAAAACGAAGGGCGGGCAAAACAGCGCCAATAACGAAAAGACACCTAGACCTTCTGAATCCAACCCCGATGACTGGGAAACCTGCCTAACAGGGGAAGGGTACCTGCTGACGGACGAGGGTCTCTGCCTGACTATTAAGGACTTTGCGCCACCCAACATGGCCTTAGCGATCGGCGAATTCGCGGCGGCGCTAATCGCAGCAATTGCCGTGCTTGTTGTCATCAGAATATGGGTTAAGTGGCTCTTCAAGCATTTCTTCGAATGACCTCCAGTTCGCGGACGTCTTCAGCAGTCAAAAAGTAGCCCGTATGCGTCATGAGGTAAATCCCTTAAATTAGCTCGCTTGCGGCGGTGAAATGAGTTTAATTTAGTAGATAACAATTGGTCAGTTTCGGTGAAATCCACCACAGAGAATGTGTGGAAGAACTTGGACACGCATTAAGTCCTAGGACGCCCCTTTTTTCACAATCATCTGTCGAGAAGGGTCGTCAGCAATCCAGATGTTGGAATCAATCGCTGCGTTCTTGTGAGCTGCCTGGCGCGCTGCACATGCCTTCCACGAATGGTAGCAGGTCGTCGCTCCTCCGTACAATTTGCCATGCCGAATGCAATAGACAACGAAACGCTCGACTTTTGTAACATCGACTTCGCCATCGGAAACTACAGCCTCGATAAACCAAAGAGCCGATTGGCTAGGATTGATTAGTAATACGTCGGGGAAAGAGTGTTCGATTGTAAGGGTGAGACCATGCGTCCCGAGTTTTTCCTTTTCTTCGTCTGACACTCGCTCGCCGTCTGCATCATCGACGAAGACTATTTCGTATCCAGGGAGAAAGTGCGGAACGTAATTCTCGCACGCCAGACGAATTAGCTCGGTGTGAGGACTGGAGCCGTGGGTAGCTATAGACCGACGAGTCAACTCAGCATGGAGAGTCAGGCGCTTAGCTGTTTCCGACTCAATGAAGAAATTTCGTAAGCCGACGAAGTCGGCTCTATAAAGTAGCGCTACGAAGCGTGCCTCGAGTCTGTACGCAGAGTAAGGCGACTTCGCGTGAAGATGGCCATCGACAAATACACCTCTCTCAGGTCTAAATGTAACCAGCTGGATAACTCCGACTTGGACAAGCGGCTTGATCCAGTAGTCACGGCCTTCTCTATCGAGTTTGTTGCCATGGCGCATATACATACCAACGTAGCAACCGATGTGAGCTGTCGTCGCCCCATCCGCAAGAGTGAGACCCAGAGTGGAATCCTTCACGAGGAGGCTAGGAAACGAAGTATCCAGCAGGCAGGCGACCACGTCGATCAGATCTGGCTGGTCAAACGCGATGATGCCCAGGGCCTTAGCGATCGTGTCCTTCGCTACCCCACCCGGTCGCGCAGGGGGCCGCTCTCCCTCAGCCACGAGGTGCTCGAAGTATTGCTCGTGTTTTCGCTCGGATGGCGTCCTTGCGCGCGTCATTTTAAGACTCCGATTTTATTGAACCTTCTAGCGGTTTGTGCTAGAATCCCATCTTCATACGCATCCAGAACCGGGGATACGACAGATGGCGATTGGTTTTTCGGACTTTTTTGACCAGGCTTTAGTGCTGCCTAAAGTCCTCGACTTTAACGCGAAGGCGGAAGCCTCACTGAAATGTGCAGATGACTTCCTCGCTGTGTATCCTAGTCTGCTTGAGGATCTCGACGTAAAGCAGGGGACCCTTGGGCAGTTCCATACCAAGGAGAACATCGTCGACATCGTTCTCGACAGCCTTCCAATTAACTTTATCGAACGGATCGCTAGCGGCGCCAAGCTCCTTGACCCGTCCTGCGGGACTGCGAACTTTCTGATTCACGTTGTCGAGAGGGCCATTGCCTTCTTCCAGGAAAAGGGTCTCCCTCCGGAGGAAGCAATCAATTCTGTCAACGAGAAGGTGATCCCGAATCTAGCAGGTGCAGAAATTGACCCTGTACTTCTCCGAGCTGCTTGTCTCAACTTCGAACAGAAGTTCGGCGGGAAGATCCGCCCTCCTGTATTTCACGAAATAGACTCCCTCGATCTGGAAGACGAGAAAGCCACCGATGCTTTTGGCGGCAAGTTCGATTACGTAATCGGCAATCCTCCATGGGTCGAAGTAAAGAGGCTTCCTGACCGGATAAAGGAAGCCGTCCAAGAAATCTACTCCGTGTCCAATTTGTACGGCGCATTCGTCATCCAGGGCGTTAACTTTCTTAAAGCTGGGGGCGCACTTTCGTATATTGTCCCTCGCAGCTTCACCGGCGGACGTTACTTTTTTAGGCTCCGAGAGCTTTTAAGCAAGGAAACGAGCATCCAGAAGATCTCCTACTACACGAACCGCAATCAGGAATTCTACGGTGGCGATGTCCTCCAAGAGATCGTTGTCATTTCCCTGGAGAAATTGCCCCCCGCAGAAGACCATCTCGTGTCGTGCCTGCCATGTGTGGACATCGACGACTTCCACGATGGATCAGCGTTTCAGGTGCGACAAACCGACCTCTTCAGTCACCACGACCTGATGATGTTGCTAGCCAGGAATCAGCAAGAGTTCGGCTGGATTAAGAAGATCTCAGCATTTCCAAATTTCGAGGAGCATGGATTAGCCTTCTCGACGGGTCAGTTAGTACTCCACCGTGTTAAGGACTATCTCAAAGCTGAGAGTGCGCCTGGCTGTTATCGCATTATCTATGGCCATGACATTTTAAACGAAGGCGATAGGTACTCGTTTCAGCAAGAGGTCGCTGTTAAAAAAGATCGCTTTCCTTACGCCACTACGAAAGGTCGGAAGAACTTTGACGGCAGACGGACCCAAAAGGGCTATGCCGCGACTGAGTCGAGCATTGAAACCTACTGCAACCGCTTCAAAGAGATCATCATTTGCCGGAGGCGGAGCCACAAAGGCGACAAACGTAGATTCGTTGGAATCTACCTTTCATCAGAACTCCCGAACGGATTTTTTCTGGAAAACGGATTGAACTACATCGTCGCTAAGAAGCCATCGCCGACGGCGCCGTCTTTAAAAGTTTTTTACCGCATCATGCGGAGCGATCTTTTTGAGAGGTATTTTCAGATAGTGAGCTCCAACACTCAGCTCAACAAGAATGACATGTATCTTTTCGGCATCCCCAAGGTCGGCCCAGACACACAGACGATGTACCAGGAGCTGGAGGCTGTCGATGGGAATGACGTAATTAAGATCAACTGCATCGTAGAGTCCCTCTATTCAGTCTAGCAGGTCGACCAACTGTGTACCAATCTCGCGGTTATCTAAATCCCCCGCATATGAATACAAGCTTTTGGAATGAGAAAAACCAATGCTTTCACGCGTAACTTCCAATAACGCGGAGGACTACATTATTGTAAGCCAGAGCCGAAAAAGTACAATTGATATGGGAATTAAGAGTGATATTGCCGACGCAATGATCAAATTTTATTTGACCATTGAACCGACTGCAAAATCTTTAATGATCAGCACTTGATAGATGCGTCAAACAATTTCGGAAGCAGAAGTCACCAAAATTTTATCGCGTGGTGGTCGAACACTAACAGTCTCGTTTCCCTGGAGGTGACTAAAGAGCTAGGTCGTGACACCAGCCGGATAATGGTCGAGGCAAAGACAAAAAAATCAATATCGCTATCTATTTATTATTTATTGCGCTACTGCACTTAAATTAACAATAATATTTTTAAATATCTCGCAAGGCAAATTAGATCCGAAAGCCAGCCATCGCCAGTATCGCGCGACCTTTCCGCGAAGGTATTTCGCGGATAGCGAGCCAATGGGAGATAGTAGCATTCATAAGCTTTTTACTAACCACACCCTCGCGGTGAGCAATCACAAGAATTTCCTCAGCGCATCGAATATTGACATCTAGCTCTTTGGCTACCGCACCCAGCGACGCGACATCGTTCGTGACGAGCTCCATCTGATCGTTACAAAGGACAGTCGCTAGATACTCGCGGTCTTTGTGGCCAATATCAAGATCGAGGTGAACTTCTACCAATCGAATGATGGCACATTGCGCATCCAAGGCCAATTTATCCAGCCGGATACCCGGTGGCGCTCGCATCGCCTTGATCCTGTCGATCTCGACCTTCAATCGCTGCTTTTTCTCCTTGCACCATTTTTTCACCTCTTGATGCAAAAGAGGGTGAACGACCAGATCTCCAACAGTGAGAAGACCCGGCCTAAACAAGTCGAGACCAGGTGCGAGCAACTTGATGACGGAACAGGTATCAGAGAGGAGCTGAATCATCTTCTGCTGGCATCCAACGTTCGTATAGTGCAGCGATCACGGACTCATCGATGCCAAGCATCTCAGCGGCCTTACCTTGAGAAATCTTGCCCTGGAACAGCCCATCTCTAACCAATGCTTGCAGATGCATAAGGTACCCCTTGGAGGGGTCTTTGAGAAGGGCGTCCCAGTCACACGCATCATCTGTGTTTTTAGGACAAATTAAATCAGAAATTAGTACACGACGAGATTCGCTGTTTCTAGCTGCGGTCATCAGGTAACGACACACCCCTGATTTTGAATCAAAAATCCCGGCATCCTTCGCCCTGAGCACTACCCCCCTGAAGCTCGCACCCAGTAGATCTGCGATTTCACGCACGATGTTAACAGCCGCAGGCAAGCTCACCCCTGTCAATAGATTGCGTAATTCATCCTTCCGGGAATCGAAAAATTCAGAAGGAGTGCAGACTTCGATGGCTACTTGGTTACAAAATTTTTCCTCTGCCGCGGTGACGTGGCCACCGTCATTTTTAACAATGTGAGTCAACTCGTGAATGATCAACCAGGGCACATCTTCAAAGGCAGAGTTTGAGTCGATGAAAATCAGGCCTAGCCTATCTTGATATGCTGTGAATGCCTTAACTTTGGCTGCACGGACCTCTTCCCAAAAAGGCAAGAAGACGACAGGAATACCGCGAACCAATAAGGCACGAGTTAGCTGTTCAAGTGACAAGGGATAAGAGGGAAGCTGGAACTGCTTCAGAAGGAATTCAGCGACGTTCCGTGGGTGCTCATACCCGACTTTAGGCAGCTTTTTGTAACTATCGATATGCGGTGCGCCAAAATGTTCCTCGAGCCGGAATACGGTGCGCGCCAGATCGGTGACCTGATTCACTATACCGGTCTCGACTTCGAGGTTTCGCAGTGTGCGGAATCGGACATCAATTTGCTTGCGAGGTTTGAATGACTCAACCTCGGCGCCGGTAAGGCTCAAGGATCTGGCCAAAGACGAGAGTCGGTTAGGTGGAATCGAGCCCTTACTTACCCACCCGTGTAGCGTCGCACGCTCGACTCCAAGCGCGGTAGCAAGATCAGTCATGGACATTTTCCGAGCGTCTATAGCTGCTCTTAATGCCTTCGGATCAATTTTTAGAGAGATGGTGGGGCGCGCCATAGTGAGACTCCTAAGCGGCGTGATACGCCACCTACCTTCGTATTGTCAATTTAATTATCGGAATTTTCTATATTTAACTTTACAAATGCAATCAACATACTGTATTTGCGAACCTTTTTTATGTCACGCGCATGGACACAAGTTGAACCAGATTTCAAACCTCGCCAATACCCTCGCGGCACCAGGTTCTAAAATCGTCCATTCGCTCCCGCCACTTTTTATACAAGACCCTACTCGACTCTTTCGCGGTAGGGTTTTTTGTTTGTCTTATCTCTTGCCGTACGAGCTCACGCCTTCTCATTTAATCTGCTACTATTACTAATTAGTTGTTTTGCAAGCCAAAACCATCCCCACTCCTGGCCACCCTCAAGGTTGCGTTGGCCATCAGAGGAGGTTTATGACTCTGCGTATTCTCATCGGCTATGTATCCATGCTCGTCTACTTCGGCGCTCTTGGGTACGCCCTGTGGCATGTCGGATCCCGTACCTTGGCGCCCTATCTGCGCGTGCTAAGGCGCCTCTCGGGAGCGTTTCCGACAGAAAAGGTGGCCTTCGCCGTCGCCACCATGCTCATTGCGACGGGCGCCGTGGCGGGAGTGGGCACGTGGCTCTATGTCGTTAAGTTCTTTGTCTGGACCTACACAACTCAGTCCGCCGGCAATTGGCACGAGTGGGTGGCCAACGCCGATCTTTTTGTCCAGGCCTATCGCCTAGTGAGTCAAACGCCGGAGCAGTGGTTTTGGTCGTCGCAGCTCCTGCTCTTCGCCTGCGGCTATGTCAGTATTCTCAGAAGCGCCTTTGGCCGTGAAGCTCTATGGTGGGCACTACTGGGATTTCTGGGCGCCATCAGCGTGTCGCTCGCCTTTTTTATCGCTTACCTGATTTGTCAAACGCAGCTGCCATTTGACGAGGACGAGGACGACGAGGAGAATCCCTGGATCAATCCCTTACTGCGTGTAGAACGCCTGACGATGGGCCTCATACCAGCCACAGCCATTTCGCTGACTGTGGTTCTAATCGCTGCTGTGCCTTGGTTTGATGTCAATTCGGTAGCATACGCGGCCATCCTGCTCGCCGTGCATCTACTCCTGGTCGTAGCTCTGCTCCCCACGCCAGAGGTACTTGCAAAACGTAGCATCACACTGTGGACTTGGCTGAAAATTCTGGCGGTCGCCATTTTCGTCACAGTCACTGCTCAAACAGCGTCAATGATCGGCACTAATCCCAGCAAGAATGCCATGGACCTACTTCGCAGGATGCTCGGGGCCATTACCAGTAATGACTGCCAAATCAGCATCACCATGGATCTTGGCTTCGTGTTCGTCGCCAGCCTGCTGACGGGGGTCTGGTTGCTGACGCGGGAGCCTTTGGATGAAATGCGCTGAAACTGGTCTACTTAATTGTTGGTAGATGACAAATTTAATAATTGTCCTAGACTGTTACAGAACGGCGACGGAAGTTGCCGCGCTTATCGACTAATTCACCAGTAAAACTGGGAGGTTCGGCGCCTCCACCAACAATTAAGTAGACCAGTTATGAAGGTTCACCAAATTGTACGCACACTTGAAACCATCGCTCCTCTGAAGTTTGCCGAGGAGTGGGACAATGTGGGACTTTTGGCGGGTGATCCTGATGACGATATCGACCGGGTGCTGCTTACCATAGACATGACATTGCCGGTGGTCCACGAAGCGATCCAGCATCGCTCCGGGCTCATCATTGCGTATCATCCACCGATATTCAACGGACTGAAGAGAATCGATGCGCGCGCGGCAGTGGGTGTTGCTCTCAGGCACGGGATCGCCTTCTACTCACCGCACACGGCCCTAGATGCTGCCATTGGTGGTACAAATGACGTACTAGCAGACGCCGTAGGACTCACGGACCGGATCCCCATTAAGCCGTTTAAAGAAGTTGCCGGGACGAAAAGTGACTTTCTAGGTGTCGGCATGGGACGTGTAGGTCATGTGGCACCCACCACGGCACAAGAGTTGATCGCCCGCGTCAAGGCACAGCTTGGTCTCAGCCATGTACTCGTCGCGGGTCCTACCGAGGGCGTGGTCATTAAAAAAGTAGCTGTCGCCGCCGGCGCCGCTAGCGACCTCCTGCGCCTGGCCATTAGAGTGGGCGCCGATGCCTTAGTCTGCGGTGAGCTGCGTCACCATGACGCCCTTGCCGCCGCGGCTGCTGGTCTTACCGTGATCGTGACGCGGCACTCCTGTAGCGAGCGACAGGCTCTCACGCCACTTATGAATAGGCTCAAGGATCTGCATAAGGAGACGTTGTTTATGCTGAGCGAGTGCGACGCCGATCCATTGACTATCGTGAGCTAATGACAGAATTGTAAATCACTGGGCTCCAAGCACTCCCCGCACTAATGCATAACGCAGGCCCCAAGCTCGAAGCTGCCGACAGGCCTGAGCGGTGAGCCAAATCTTCCACCAAGCTGGACGGAGGCGGTGAGCCAAACTCAGTTTAGAGCTGAGCTGGGTCACATAACGTGCAAATCCGCTCAAGACTTCATCGTCTAAGTAGGAGATCTGCATTTCACTAAATCCGAGATCCGCGAGTGCAGCCCCCAATGCCCCGGGTGTCATCACAGCTGCCTGCGGTATAAGCGCCGTTTGGAGAAATAATTTGCACCACCAATTGGGGCGCGCAGCATCAGGATTCCCCCAGATTAGAGTAGTATAGGCTAGACGTCCACCTGGGCATAGGCATCGCCTTGCTAATCGCCCGAGATCGAGGGCACTAGCAAAGTGATAGGCGGCATCGACCGACACGACAGCGTCGTAGCGGACCGTGGCTGGTAGCTCCAATGTCTCCGAAACATGCGCAGTAAACACATGACGCAGGCCTGGCGGTGATGCTTCACGCAGCGCTGTGATGCATGCGGGCCTGAGATCAACAGCGTCCACTACACTCACACCGAATGCATTAACCCAAAGCCGCACACTTCCACCGTAGCCGCAGGCAACATCAAGCACCGACATCGGCGGTGCCAAGGCAGCGGCCTCACCCACGCGACGCGCTAGTGCGATGCAAGCCTCATCATAGGAGCCGGCATCACGCCAATCACCAAGATTGGCCCACTGGCCGCAACCGTCAAGCAACGTCGTGTCGACATCAAAGGCATCGGCCTTTAAGTTTGCCACTGCACACCGATTTCGCCCGCAGCCCTAATCGCTGACCTTGCTGCCGATTCCAGTAATGGCACACCGGGAAATGACCACGAACCACAGTAGTGAACACGCCGTCCGGGCTTTTTACTGAGGTCGGCAAGTGCCTGCCAGGCGTGGCGACTTTTGGGCGTCACGACTGAGCGCTGCATGGTCACGCGACTGAGGATCTTAATGGGATCGATGGGAACGATCGGATTCCAAGTTTGGAATATTGGGGGCTCGTGCTTAATCGAGGGCTCAACCTGATTGACCCAAACTGTAAACATGTCGTGATCGAGCGCGTCATCCATCAAAAAATTAAGCGCCTTCCAATCGCTGCGCCGCCGCGGCATCGAGCGTTCATCCGTGTGCACCAGTAACTCACCCTCATCAAAAGTGAGATCCTGCAGCACATTGTGCTCTAGATCTGCAACCTCGCCGCGGAGGAAATCGATCTGATTCGCCTGCGTTGCCACTACAACGTGATCAGCGAGCAGCTCTGCACCAGCAGCATTGCGGATCCGCAAGCCTTGACCTGCGGCCTCAACTGACACTACTTTTGCTCCTGAAATAAAACGCAGGCCAGGAGTGAGCTTCTGCGCCAGATCTCTCGTCCCGGCTGACAGCCGCCGCAGCTTATCGCCGTACATCATCTGCCAGACGGATGCCAGCAGATCGCGCGCGGGATAGGACCCCAAATGCTCGCGGCTACAAGTTGTGATGGTACCCAGCACCGGCAGGAGGCAGCCCTTCCAGAACCGCGGTGGATAACGCCGCGAGGTAAAAAACTCATTGATCGACATATCACCGATACTAGCGAGCAAATTGCTGTCTTTGATATCCCGCCTTAGGCGCAGCATGCTCCGAAATACCGTCAGTGCATCGAGATTGAAATAACGCCACGACCCAACCAGCGGCACCACACGATCACCGCGCATGAATCTCCCTGTCGACAGCCAGGTGGCGCCTGCAAGCGAACTAAACGAAAGGTCGACGTCGATATCAAACGTGGGGACCTTGAGTTGCCGGCAGAGTGTCAGGACCGTGCGCCAGGCCTCGGAGCTCATGATACGCAAAGGAACATCGACCCAGCCACTACCGGCGCCGTTCGAGACTTCACGCGCGATCTCTAGAGTATGAGCGTCCATGCCACGGGAGGCGGCGGATTCAAATACGGTGACATCGTGACCGGCCTGACGACACAAATACCCTGCAACGAGGCCTGCCATTCCACTGCCGATGATTGCTATCTGCATCCGTTGCACTCCAGCTGTATATCTCGGGACCGCATCCACTGGCTCTTATGATATGTCATCCCAATATATGTCATCCCAATTTCCACCCAAAGGACGTTCTGCTCGGGCCACAGGGTGATCTACCTCCCCCTAAAGGGGTAAGGCTTCTACGGCAAAGCCTACACGCCTCTGCCGTGTCTTTTTTGACGCTTCGTTGCCATGTGCGCGAGAGACCTTGGCCGCTCGCGACTTAACTGTGGCTCCACGTCCTGTGCCGGAGAAGAGTACCCCCTTCTGCGACAACTCCG